>JAOIVE010000059.1 GCA_028223895.1 Rickettsiales bacterium | reverse complement strand
AAAGATCAGGTTTTAAAAGAGGATAAAAACAATAATTTAATGGCAGGTTGCATCTTTTGCTGGCTTGCCATTAAATTTTTATAGTAATTTGTTAATATTGTAAAAATATGTTACAATGCATTTCTGGTTTTAAAAATGAATTAAATGCGTTTAATAAATTTAATTATAATAACAATGTTATTTTGCAGCTGTTCATCGGTGGTTTCGTCATCGTTGGTATATATTGTGGCAAAACATGAGGAAACCAAAGCCAAGCGCGATATAGTCTATAATGTTATAAGCAAATGCATTGTTAAGGGAAATCCGGATGCTTTTCAGATCGCAGAAAATATAATGTATAATTATCCGGTAACGCAAGAGCAGAATCGGATTTTAAATACTCTTGAAGAAGATGCGGAAATTCCTTGGTTTCCTAATCATCATTTGGCATATGCATATTATTCTATCGCTGAGAAAATAGGCGATTCCAGAGCAGCTTTTAGAAAAAATTATTTTGTTCAGAAATATCCACCTGAAGAGCTGAAGAATATTGATGAAATTTTGCATAAGCGATATTTGCCGGCATATTTAAATAAGTGCTTTTCTGTGCCAAACCAATATTTGGTGCATGAAGATATACGCAAGAAACTACTATCAGAAACTTCAGTTAATTAGCTAGCACCTAATCTTTGCAAAGTTTTTTGACGACCAATAAGAGGAAGAATATTTTTTAACTCTGGCCCATGCTCCTGAGCAGTAAGCGCAAGGCGTAATGGCATAAACAAATCTTTGCCTTTGCGGCCGGTTTTTTCCTTTATTTTTTCAATCCACTTAGACCATGTTTCAACATTCCACTCTCCTTGTGGTAGCAGATCTGCGGCCTCTTTAAGAAAATCTTCATTTTCTTTAGCAACTATTGGAGATAATTCATCAAGGCATATTTCTTTCCAGGCCTGAATTTCATTTATATTGCCGATATTATATTTTACCGAATTCCAGAAATTCTCATCAATACCAGACATGCTATCTCTTGATTTGATCTGATCATATTCTAGCATATGAACTATTTTTGCATTTACTCTTTCCAGTTCAGAAACGTCATATATAGCAGCTGCACGACTAAATTTTGACAGATCAAAATTTTCTATAATTTCTTCTATCGAAGAGCGTGGTTCAACCGGGTCGGATGTACCTAATCTTGCCATAAGGCTGGTTATGGCCATAGGCTCAATTCCAGATTCCTTTAAAGATCCAACGTCAAATCCGCCTTCGCGTTTAGATATTTTTCCATCTTTGCTTTTCATCAATGAATGATGGGCAAATATAGGCATATGATCGCCTATAGCTTCAAATAATTGGATTTGGATGGCTGTATTACTTACATGATCTTCACCGCGTACAACATGGCTTATATTAAAATCCATATCATCAATAGCTGAAGGCAGCATATATGTATATAACCCATTTTGGCGGATTAATATTGGATCACTAAGATTTGCAGGATCAAATTTTTGTGGGCCTTTTACCAGATCATTCCACTCTATTGGCTTTGAATCATCAAGTTTAAAGCGCCAATGGGCAGACCGGCCTTCAGATTCATATTGCTTTTTTTGCTCATCGCTTAGTTTTAACGCGCCTCTGTCATAGATTGGAGGCAGGCCGCGTCCAAGCAACATCTTGCGCATTACATCAAGTTCTTCTTCTGTTTCATAACATGGATACAGGCGGCCATCATCGATCAGCTTTTGCTTGATTTGATTATAGCGATCAAAGCGATCAGATTGTTTTGCCGTTAAATCCCAGTTTAGCCCTAACCATTGCAGATCTTTTTTTATTTGGTCGGCATATTCAGTTTTTGAGCGCTCTTTATCGGTATCATCAAGACGCAACATAAACTGCCCTGAGTTAGATTTTGCCACTAAATAGCACAATAAGGCTGTGCGAACATTTCCAATATGTATGTGTCCTGTAGGTGAGGGGGCAAAACGCGTTATTACTGTCATATTATATTCCATTTTAATATCAGGGCTACTTCTAACAAAAATCATGATTTTTAGCAAATAAATAACTTATGTAAAGAAAATGTAATATTTTGTTCTTATATTGCCTATTGAGCGTAAGGATAATTTTTATAAATATATTTAAGGGATATACATAAATGTCTTCAGGAAAAACGGCCTATGATAAGGGCATGACAGAGAAAAAGGTTGAGAATTTTGCAAAATCTTTTTGGAAGAATTTAAAAAAGAATTTACCTAAAGAAATAAAAGAATCAGATTTTGAAATGGCTTGTGTTAGCAATGCTTTTGTAACTTGCTTGTGTGAGATAACGGGCTATAACTTTGAAAGTTCGGATTTTTATGATGCAACGGCTGTATTTGAAAATCCGGCATTGAGTTCTTATAAAGAGTCTTGTTATAAAGATATAATTGATCCATTCATGTGGTATAATTATAGAAAGAAAATTAAAGCTCCAGATGCTCCAAAAGGTGCTTATCCTATAGAAAATCTTGAAGATCAGTTTCTTGAAGTTTTAAACTATCAGCCTGAAGTTTTGACAGAAAAGGGGTGGAGGGATTCATGTGTGCGGGCTATGGAAGACTTTCCTGAATATGAAGAAGAATCTTTGTCTATGAAGGGCTCATACAAGGAAAATTTAAGTGATCTTGAGAGGCTTCGTGCTATATTAATTAGGAAAATCACAGATGAAGAAAATGAGAGGCTAGCAAGAGAAGAGTCAGAAATAGAGCTGCAGGGAGCGTATTTTAGTAGAAAGTTTCCAAATATAGGCGGTGATATACTTCCAACTGAAGAGGAGTTAGAGTGGTGTTTGCAACCTGAAGAAGAACATATTGAGCCTTCGCTTACATCGGGTACTCCGCGTTCTTTAAATGATGCCCAATTTCCTTTTGGTTTTGGATTGGGGCAAACATCTTATTATGGCTTTGATGATGGGGTAGAAGAAGAAAAGACATTTGCTCAAATATTAGACGAAGAGAGAGTTTCACAAGTTCATGCTAATATTTTTGGGAGGCAGTAGGCCGAATTAACATCTTTATTTACAAAAAACCGCCACAAACCTTGTTTGGTTTGTGGTTAAGTTCTTCTGTATAAGTTGCTTTTGATGTTTATTTTACTTACTGAGCCTGACTTGCAACAGCCTTCTCAGCAAAATCTAGTATTTTATCCTCACTCAAATCACCAATAAGAGGCTTAAGGAATTTTGCAAAAGGCGCCCATCTTTCATCGCCATTTTTACGACCGTCATAAATAATACGATCTTCATAGCCTGTAATCCATAGAGCATCAGGGTTACGCTTTGCAACTATCAAGGCATTCTGATTGCTGTGATTTGGCGTGCGGTGCATTTTAAATATAATAAGACCATCACCAAGCAGAGATTCAAAAAAGCTAAGAAGTTCTTTTGGAATATTAACATCAAGCTTAGAAAAGTCTGGCTTATCAAGAGCGCCAATAACTTCCATTTTTCCATATTCTGTAGACATGGCAAAACGAGATTTTTCAATTCCAGAAAGCCCATATTGCGACTGACGATGAATTTCCCACGCTTTTTCTACAGGAACAGCAAATGCACGATGTCCTTCAATCTCACGGCATTGGAAATAATAATGGTTATTTACACCAATACGCTTTAGCTCTTTTTGTAATAAACGAAGAGCATTAGGGTCGTCATTAACTTTATCAATTATAGGTGCCTGATTTTCAAGAGTGATATAATTGCGGCTACGAAGGCGAGATATAGCATTTTCAGTGATTTCTATTCTCTTAAATCCGCCATCATCCTGTTTAATATATTTTCCAGTTTCCTTGCTGCGCTCTAATATTTCATCAGGATGGCTGAAGTGAACCATAAATGCCAACCCAACGCGCGGGTGAATTTCATGGAAAAGATCAATCATATTGAAAAAATTATCGTCAAAACGTTCAGGGAAAAATGCCAGCTCTTTTGTTCCTATGCGTATAACCCTGATTCCTGCATTGGCAAGACCATTCATATAATCAAATAGATTTTGATTGGAAAGAACCATAGGATCACCACCTGAAAGCAATGCCTCGCGAATAGGAATGCGTTTATCTTCCAAAGGCATGCCTGAAACCTCATCAGCTTCAGCTTTCCTGTTATATTCTTCTATATAGTCAGTTATTTCTATAATTGAGCCAATATCTTTTTCTGTTCGGCCTGTTAAAAAGTCAGACCGATAGCAATAACGACACCACGAACTACAAGCGCGAGCCACATATAAAAGAACCAGCTCATATTTATGTAATAGACCAGGAATTGGACTATAGCGCAACTGATTTGATGGATCGCTTTCTCCGCTCAAATCTTTAGTTTCTTCAGGCCTTGCTTTTATAAGATTGCGTATGGCCTCACTTCTTGATGCCAAATCCATATAGTAAGATGTTGCTCTTGGTGGAAGTCTGCCTGAAACCCCGGCCTTTTCTAAACCCTTTATTTCGTCTGCAGAGTAAAGATTGACTCCTCCTGCTTCAATATGTCTGCGATATTGGTATAAGTCATGAGTTATATAGCGATTAAACTTAGTTTCCTGGATAGCCCCATAAACGTTGCGCTGACTGTTGCGAAATTGACGTTTTTTCTTAGGTCTGGTTCCAGCTACTTGCTTATTCTTTAAGTTACTCAATGTCGTTACCCGCATATGTTAAAAAAATAGTAAAAATATACTCTGTTTGCTTATTTTTACCATCATTGACTAT
>JAOIVE010000058.1 GCA_028223895.1 Rickettsiales bacterium | reverse complement strand
GTTTTTTCGATCAAATCTTCTACTCCAAATATTGCTGAATAAGCTGCTATGATAATAAAAAATATTATCATTATAAAAATGCCATCAAGAAAATATGCGGCCGCCCTTATCCAGAAACCTGCATATTTTGGTGATTCTTCCTGTTGATTTGAATTATTTGCCAACTCTTCATTTATTTGATTAGCTCTGTTTGTAAAATCCTCAGTCATTATTTCCCCCAAAATAAATAATTAAAATGAAAATTTGTTAGTTATTGGATAGCGACGATCCTTCCCGAAGGCAAGCTGTGTAATTTTCACCCCCGGAGGAGCTTGAAAGCGCTTATATTCAGTTTTGCGTACTAGATTTGAAATGTGTTTTACAATTTCAATAGGATGACCATGCTCGGCAATCTGCTCACTACTATGCTTTAATTCTATGAGCCTATATAAAATATCGTCTAAAACTTCATAAGGAGGAAGGCTGTCGGCATCCTTTTGATTAGGACGAAGTTCTGCTGTTGGAGGCTTTGTAATTATATTTTTAGGTATAATAACTCCTTCTGATTCATTACGCCATTTTGCTAATTTGAAAACATCCACCTTATAAAGATCTTTTAGAACATTATATCCGCCGCACATATCTCCATAAAGTGTAGCATAACCAACTGCCATTTCGGATTTATTGCCGGTTGTAAGTACCATATCGCCAAATTTATTGCTTAAAGCCATAAGTATGTTGCCGCGAATACGTGATTGCAGATTTTCTTCTGCCAAACCGGTTTCTGTTTCTTTAAAAAATGGCTCTAACATTTTTTCAAATGCTTCAACCGCAGGGACTATTGATATTTCTTCTAATTTTAATCCCAATAAATCAGCGCATTCTTTAGCATCATTCAAACTTTCCTTAGATGTATATTTTGACGGCATCATAACAATTTTTACCCGCTCTTTGCCAAGCGAATCTACAGCAATAGCAGCGGTAAGCGCTGAATCTATGCCACCAGAAAAACCTATTATAACTCCGGGAAAACCATTTTTTTCAACATAATCTCTCAAGCCTAGTTTTGATGCGCTATAAATTGTTTCATATTCATCATCTGGCGTAAAACTTGAAAGGCTATCTTCACATACCCAGCTTGCATCTTTTTTGATCCAGCTTGTAGTTTGAAGTGATTCTTCCCATTTTGGCATTTGAACTTGCAATGTTCCATCATTAGATAAAATAAATGAAGCACCACTAAAAACCAATTCATCCTGCCCGCCAATTTGATTTACATAAATTAGGGGAGTATCAGACTCTATCGCATTTTTTCTTGATATCTCAAGGCGTTTTGAGCCTTTCTTAACCTCAAATGGAGATGCGTTTAATGCTATGAAGATATCGCTATGGTGTTTTGCAAGATGTTTTCCAACTTCTAACTGCCATAAATCCTCACATATCATAACCCCAAGGTTAATACCTTTAAATAATATTGGTTCAGGAAGTGGGGCCTGCTCAAAAATACGCACCTCATCAAATACGCCATAATTTGGTAAATTATGTTTGCAAGTTATATGTTTAATTTCTCCGTCTTCAAGCATGGCGGCGGCATTATACAGCTTATTGCCTTCTTTCCATAAAGTTCCAACCAGCATGGCTGTGCTATTTTTTGTATGAATTGCTAAATCCCGTAAAATCTGGATTGACTCATCTTGCAATTTATTGCGTAAAACCAGGTCTTCTGCCGGATATCCTATAATTGCAAGTTCTGAAAAAACAACAAGATCAGCACCTTCGGCATGAGATTGTTTTTGAGCGGCAATGATTTTATCTCTGTTGCCTTCAAGATCGCCCATAATAAAATTGAGCTGGGCTAATGATATTTTTATAGATTCTGTCATAGCACAAAACTAGACAGACAAACAAAAAGAGTCAATCAGTGAATCATAAAATATTTTTAATTGTAATAAAATCTTAATAAAAATATGTATTTTTTAAATTCATATATAAGTTTTATGAATAGGTAAATTATGTCGCGTTCAAACTCGGAATCAAAACAAATACAAAGCTTTAAAGCAGATACAATGTCAGAAATAGAATATATGGTGAAATTGGATTTGGTGCGAAGAAGTCAATTTGGTTATTTTATGGCTGAATATAATATGTGGGCTAATTCTCAATGGTTTTACTCATATTTTCCTGATGGAACTGCAGTTCAAGAGGCTTATCCTAATAGAATTGATTGGATTGATATGCCAGAAGTTTACAGAGATTGGTATAATCTACAATTTGAAAGCAGAAAATTGGAATTAGATTTACTTTACATGAATGGGTATTTTCTTGGTACTTCTTTTTACAGGCAGCATAAATTAGTTTTCGACAGTCAAAGAGTTGTCTTTCAGCCTCAGGAGGAAGTTAATCAAGCAAGTATAAACATGCCCGGACTTGAAGAAAGGTCAATCAGGCATAAAAATAGAAAAAAAGTTCATGCGTGTGAAGATGAAAAAAATAATGATGTTAGATCTTCATCTAGTCGTAAAAAAGTAAGGCGTGATAAAAAAGCTGGCCGTGAGTCCAGTAGCGATCAGAGTTATGCATCAAAAAAAGTTCTTAAGCGTGGTCGTGATGTTTTGGATGAAACATATGGAGTAGAAGGGCGGCAATATGAAGTTGAAATAGGTCAAAATAATGGTTTGGAGTATCAACAGGCAGAAGTTGCTAGTAGCCAACAAGATTATAATCCTGTTGGTCAAATGAGTGGTAATGGTAAAGATTGTGACTCTCTAGAAGTTAAAACTATAGGTTCTTTTGACAGTAGCAAAGATTTAAAAATAGATGAAAAGGAGTTGCATAATGTGGAGAAATATGGAGCTATAGGTGCTGAACGTCGTAAATCATCAGACTCTGATGCTGGGCAGCCTGCTTTAGTAGCCTTAGGGCCAGTACAGCAAATATTGTCTCAAAAAGGTAGTGGATTCGTAGACTTGCTTGAAAGCCGAGGTAGTATTCAGCGCCAATAATAAATATAAACATATTTAAATAAGATAATGTGATTAAAATTTTTGCAAAAATTAGGAGGCCGCTTTTTACAGCATGGCCTCCATTTCTGGAATTATATCAAATAAATCAGCAACAATTCCAAAATCTGCGACTTCAAAAATTGGAGCGTTTTCATCCTTATTTATAGCGACTATTATTTTACTATCCTTCATGCCGGCAAGATGTTGAATAGCGCCAGATATGCCTACTGCTATATATAACTCTGGAGCTACGATCTTCCCTGTTTGCCCAACCTGATAGTCATTTGGCACATATCCTGCATCAACTGCGGCTCTTGATGCCCCAATTGCGCAATCTCCAATCTTGTCAGCCAGCTTTTCTAATATTTTAAAATTATCGGCATTGGCCATTCCTCTTCCGCCAGAAATAACAACTCTTGCTGCTGTAAGATCTGGTCGATCGCCTGAATCGGCGCCATCGGATTTTACAAATTTTGATAATCCGCTTGCAGATTTTGCCGATCCTTTTTCAATAGATCCGGAACCGCCAGTTTCTGCTGCTTTTTCAAATGCAGTAGTTCTGATTGTCATTATTTTTATTTTGTCTGAACTTTGCACCGTTGCAATTGCGTTTCCTGCGTAAATAGGACGCTTGAATGTGTCTTCTGATATAACTTCCAGGACATCTGTAATTTGAGCAACATCCAGCAAAGCTGCAATGCGAGGCATGAAATTTTTTCCAGATGTGGTTGATGGAGCCAGTATATGGCTGTAGTTTGCAGCAATATCTATAACAAGATTTGCCACATCTTCAGCAAGTTGATGCTCATAAACTGCGTCATCCACATGGATGACTTTTTTTACGCCTGCAATGTTTTTTGCAGATTCTGCAACAGAGCCGCAATTTGATCCTGCAACTAAAATATCAATATCTGATCCTAATTTATTTGCTGCAGTAACTGTATTTAAAGTTGACGGAAAAAGATTGCTGTTATCATGTTCAGCTATAACTAATATCGACATTATAATGCTCCTGCGTCTTTTAATTTTTGTACCAGCTCTTGAGTTGTTTCAACTTTTATTCCTCCTTTGCGGGTAGGGGGATCCTCTACTTTCAAAGTTTTTATGCGAGGTGTAATATCAACTCCATAATCTTCAGGTGTTTTTTTATCCATAGGTTTACTGCGAGCTTTCATTATATTTGGTAAAGCCGGGTAGCGAGGTTCATTAAGGCGTAAATCAGCAGTTATTACCGCCGGCAGATTAACATTTATAGTTTCTATGCCAGAGTCAACTTCGCGCGAAACATCAGCAGAGTTGTCATTGATTATAATTTTTGAAGCAAAAGTTGCTTGCGGCCAACCTAAAAGCGCCGAAAGCATCTGCCCGGTCTGATTGCAGTCATCGTCAATCGCCTGTTTTCCCATTATGACAATATTGGGTTTTTCTTCATCAATGATAGATTTTAATATTTTAGCAACTGCAAGAGGCTGCAATTCAGCTTCAGTTACAACATGTATTCCACGATCTCCTCCCATTGCCAGCGCTGTGCGGATTGTTTCCTGAGATTTCTCACAACCAAGTGAAACAATTACAACCTCAGAAGCCTTGCCGCTCTCCTTTAGTAGAATAGCCTCCTCAACGGCAATCTCATCAAATGGGTTCATTGACATTTTTACATTATTAGTGTCAACACCAGATCCATCGCTTTTAACACGGACTTTGACGTTATAATCTACAACACGTTTTACTGGCACTAATATTTTCATTAGATAAACTCTCTACTAATAGTTTAAAGAGGTCAGTATATATGTAGTTTTATTAAAA
>JAOIVE010000057.1 GCA_028223895.1 Rickettsiales bacterium | reverse complement strand
ACTAGGCATGAATAAAAAAGCAACTAAAGAAAATAAAATTGAAAATGAGGGATATGATCTCAGAATTTTACAGAGTTTGAGAAAAATTATAAGGTCTGTGGACATACATTCGCGTAAACTTAGTACACATCATGATATTACAGCACCTCAGCTAATAACATTACTGGCAATAATTGATAGTTCACCACTAACAATTGCATCTATATCAAAAGATGTGCATTTAAGCCCGAGTACTCTTGTGGGAATAATTGATCGCCTTGAAGCAAAAGGCTATGTAAAACGCGAACGCAGCGAGGAAGACAGGCGTCAGATTTTCATCTCCGCCACCAAAGAAGGTATAAAATTTGCCAGACAAGCACCCTCACCTCTTCAGGAAACTTTAGCCTATGCATTAAGCAAATTAAGCCCGCTTGAGCAATCAACAATTTCTTTATCTTTAGAGAGAATAGTTGAACTAATGGAAGCAAAAGAAGTTGACGCATCTCCTATATTAGAAACAGGATCTATAAATCCAAAAGAATATTCATAATATAGAAAATTATCCCTCCGCTTATTCTTTACCAAAGCAAGCGAAGGGATAATGATAAATTTAAGCTATTCTTCTTTTAACTTCATCTCTTGGCCAGTTATCAAAAGAAACTTTTGCTTCGTCAATCTCACAAACTGTTGCGCATATTTTAGCGGCAACAAGATATGGATCAGCATTTGCACCCGGACGCCTATCTTCAAAGTAACCATAACCTTTTTGCTCTACAGGTTTTGGAATTCTGATCGAGCTACCTCTATCTGCAGCACCTGCACTAAATTCATTTATGCTGGATGTCTCATGATCTCCTGTCAGCCTTTCTTCAAGACCTTCACCATAAAGCGGAATATGCGATTTATGCTGTTTTTCTAACAACTTAACAGCTTTAGCAATAGCATGTATTCCCTGCTTCTTATCTCTTGTTTCAGAAGTTGAGAAGTTAGTATGCATACCAGCTCCGTTCCAATCACCTTTAATTGGCTTATTCTCAAATGAAATATGTATATTATGCTTTTCACTTATTCTATGAAGCAACCATCTTGCAAACCACATATGGTCTGAAATATTTAATACGCCCGGATCTTCGGAGTCAACACCACGATACCCTACCTGAAACTCCCACTGCCCTGGCATTACTTCTGCATTTATACCATAAAATATTATTCCGGCATCAAGACATAACTGAGCATGCTCTTCTGCTATTTCACGACCAAATATCTGCTCGCAGCCAACACCACAATAATACGGCCCTTGTGGAGCTGGAAAACCTTGCTCTGGCCAACCTAAAGGAGCACTCCTTGTAAATAATGTATATTCCTGCTCAAAGCCAACCCAGGGTTTTTTCTTTCCTGCACCAGCCTCTAAAACTTCTCTTAATTGCGCTCTTGAATTAGATTTATGCACTGAACCATCGGCATTGAAAACTTCGCACATAACAAGAAAGTTACCATCACCACGAACCGGGTCCTTTACAAAAGATACCGGCCTTAATATACAATCTGAATCGTCGCCTTCAGCCTGCTCAGTTGAAGAGCCATCAAAACTCCACTCTGGAAAATCCGATAAAGAAGGTCTTGCACCAACCTTAATCGCCCTTGCCTTAGATCTCAGCTGGCGAACAGGTATAGCACCATCCAACCATATATATTCTGCTAACTTTACATCAGTCATAGTCTTTCCTTTTTAGTTTGAATTAGATTTAAATTTTGTGATTTTTTTACTTTTAATATTTTTGCAGCAAAGACAAAAAAGGCTAAAAGTAGCTCTTGGAGATTATTGTCTGTCTTTGTCATATGATCGCTGATCATCTAATTACGCTGCAATATGCATGAAAAATTAATATTGTTTCCAATATAAAAGGCTCCAACCCAGAACCTGAGTGAATATAATTACAAGAAGAATGATTTGATGTCAAACTATTTCTTAAGAAATGTGACAAAAACCATATTAAAAAGATTTTTGCACACGGCAATTGGCTTCCCGATTATAAAGGGAAATTACTATGTATTTAGCTGCTTACAAAACTAAGATAATTATTTTTTTTCGATTGGAACTGCGTATAATTCAAGTCTGTGGTCAACAAGTTTGTAACCAAGTTTTTCTGCTATTTGCTCTTGTATACGCTCAATTTCCTCATTATGAAACTCTATAACCTTGCCGGTTTTAATATCAATAAGATGATCATGATGCTCTTCTGGCAATTCTTCATAACGTGATTTTCCATCACCAAAATCATGTTCAGCTACGATTCCAGCCTCTTTAAAAATACGCATTGTACGATAAACTGTCGCAATGCTTGTACTTTTATCCTTCTTATAAGCTCTGCGATATATTTCTTCTGTGTCAGGATGGTCGTTAGATTCAGATAAAACCTTTGCTATGGCAATTCTCTGATCTGTCATCCTTATGTTCTTTTCTTCACATAGCTTTATAATATTAGACATTATTTGGAACCCTTTATTAAATATTTCAAAGCTAAGGTAATTAATGTAGGAAACTTTTTCAATATTAATTCTAACAAAAATACATTTTGATAATGATTATCATTGACCACACGAAGCTATTATGAGATAATGAAACTCATTATTAACAGTAAATTTGAATAAAAGAACATGTATATTTGCATTTGTAACACCTTAAAAGAAAAAGACTTAAAAAAAATATGTATGAATAGCTGCTCCAAGGACGGCGAGTCTGTTCTTAAACAAGCTGGCTGTAAGGCTGAGTGCGGTCAATGCATTGATTATATAGAAAGCTTCTTACTTCCTTTGGAAGAACATATATCTATTGGGCAACCAACTATTGCATAATATTATTTTGACTGCTAACCTCCATCATCATTTCAATATTTAAAAGGCTTTAATTAAATGTCGAACAAAGAAGTTATTAAACATCTAAACATAATATTAAAAAATGAACTAACAGCAATTAACCAATATTTTTTACATGCGCGCATTTTAGAGCATCAGGGTTTTCATACTTTATGTTCTAAATTCAAGGAAGAATCCATTGATGAAATGAAACATGCCGATGAAATTATACAGCGCATATTATTTTTAGACGGCTTGCCAAATTTACAGGATCTTGGAAAATTAATGATCGGCGAAGATGCAAAAGAGATGCTTGAGTGCGACTTAAAACTTGAAGATAAAGCTTTATCCGATTTGCGCAATGCGCGCGATGTTGCAGATAGCGCAAAAGATCCGGTAACTGTTAATATGCTTGAAGATATAATGACTTCAGAAGAAGAGCATCAGGATTGGATAAGACAGCAGCTTTCTGTGATAGATTCAATTGGTATTGAAAACTACCTGCAAAAGCAAATTTAATCAATTCAGACTTTCAACTGATTTGCTGCAATCACTGGCAAAATATTCATTCATGAAGCTTGATTCAGGTTCAAAACCTTTTTCTATGAGGTGCATATTAGCATATTGTGCAAGATCACCAAATCTTGAACCATTGTCTAAGTTAAAAATATTTTGCAGATTAAAAAGTTGTTATATTTAATTTGTTTCAAGCTCAGACAACATTCTTAGAACGTCTTTTGAAGCCTCTTCAACCTTATCTATTTCAGCTAATGCGCCTTGCATGTCATTATTATTAAATTTGATGACCGCTTCTTTTCCATGAGCATGAACCAGCTTATGCGGTTCGATAAGTTTCTGGAAAACAGGATTATTTTTGTAGATTTCATCTTCAACCGCATCATACCATTTTCCTAAACGGCAAGTATGATGATCTGCAAGCTCGTCTTCTTTTAAACCTTCTTTACCTACAATCATATTTGCCAGACGCTTTTTCCAAATTACATGGTCAGATTTTGCAAGCTTAATAACTTTATTTGGAACATTTATTTCTGATAATTTTAAAATTTGCACACTTATTAATTTTTCAACCGAATCCATTGCGTTTACGATTTTTTCAATTCCTTCAACGCTATTTGTGCTGCTAACAGCAATTTCAGCAATACCTCTGGCAACTTCTTGTGACGCCTGTTCCTGCTCCGATAGAGTGTTAGATATATTGGTAGTGTTTTCAGTGACCTGATTTATTTTATCATTTATTTCTATCATCTTGTCGCCAACCTGCTCTATGGCTTCCTGACCAGACTCAACAGCTTTTGAACTGTCCTGCATTGAAGAAAGTATAACGCTCATCTCTGCTTGTAGATTCTTTATAATATCGTTAATTTCCTCAGTTGCTTTTGCAGTTTCACCAGATAGGCTCTTTACTTCTCCTGCAACTACAGAAAATCCTTTTCCAGCCTCTCCTGCTCTTGCTGCCTCAATGGTTGCATTAAGTGCCAATAGATTAGTCTGATCGGCAATACCTTTTATGTTTTCTGCAATATTTCCTATTCTGGAAGAAAATTCCGAAAGCACACTTACCTTTTCACTGCCTTCCTTTACCGAATCGGCAATCTTATTCATTTTAGATACAGCATCTTTAGCAACCTGAGAGCCTGAATCAGTTGCTGTTTTTGCCTCCTGAGACTGCTGAGCTATGTTTTTTCCATATTTGCCAATTTCTTTTACGGTTGCCACCATTTCTTCAGCCGCTGCTGCAATTGCATGTGACTTTTCATCCACTTTCCGAAGGTTTGATAACATATGGGCAGAAAAAATCGCAGTTTCGTTAACTTCAATTGAAATATTTACAACACGGTTTAACTCATCAACACCATCATTCTTTAATTTTGATATAATTTTTCTAACTGCTTGGGATAAATTATCGCTTCCTGCAGGATTAACTTCATAATTGCCCGCGGAAATTGCCTCAAGACATCTGATAAGATCCTCATC
>JAOIVE010000056.1 GCA_028223895.1 Rickettsiales bacterium | reverse complement strand
ATTTGGGGTCTAAATTGTGAAATATATTATTGATATTATCGCTATATTTCTTGCTTTTAGCATTATTTCCTGCAGCCAGGATGTTGCAAAACCCCGCGATATTGGATTAATTTTATATCAACACACAAAAAGTTATCCACGGGATAATGATAGCGAATATGTATACCCAACGCCTGATTATCAGCCTAAACCACCGCCTGTATCAGTACCGCCTTGCTATAAAGATAATGACTGCGAATATGTTAATCCATATTATAATGACTACCATTATTACCCTTATACTAATGTGCCAAATCCGCGCTTTAATGATTATAGGCCATATCGCTATCAGGATTTTCCACAAGATAATGACCGCCAATATATCATGCCATATAATGGCTACAGGCAATATCAAAGGCCAGATAATTCTAATAATGCGCCAAAAAAACGCTTATTTGATAAGCCTATGTTTGACAAATCAATTGACTGATACTAGTTTTGCAGGCGATGAAATTATATAACACACTTACAAAATCTAAAGAAACGCTAATCCCCTGCACTCCTGGCAAGGTAGGGATGTATGTTTGCGGCCCTACAGTTTATGATCGAGCGCATATCGGAAATGCCCGCGCAGTTGTCGTTTTTGATGCGCTATTGAGAACTCTTCAACATGAATATGGCCAAGATAACGTTACCTATGTCCGCAATATAACTGATGTTGATGACAAAATAAATGCCGCAGCAAAACAGCGCAATGTAAGTATAAATACCGTAACTGAAGAAACTACGAAAATGTTTCATGATGATATGGGCGCACTAAATTGCCTTGCTCCAACAATTGAACCTCGCGCTACAACTCATATTCCTCATATGATTAAAATGATAGAAAATCTTATCGAAAATAAATTTGCCTATGAAGCCCAAGGGCACGTACTTTTTAGCGTGAAGGAATATGAAGATTACGGCAAATTATCGCGTCGTTCAGTTGAAGAAATGATTGCAGGAGCGCGTGTAGAGATAGCTCCATATAAAAAAGATGCTGCCGATTTTGTTTTGTGGAAACCCTCATCGAACGATGAGCCGGGATGGGATAGCCCATGGGGATATGGGCGACCTGGGTGGCATATTGAATGCTCCGCAATGGCAACAGAATATCTTGGAGAAACTTTTGATATCCACGGAGGTGGAGCTGACTTACAATTTCCTCACCATGAGAATGAAATAGCTCAGAGCTGCTGCGCTAACAAGGGCAGTAAATACGCAAAAACATGGGTTCACAATGGTTTTTTGAGTGTTGACGGCGAAAAAATGAGTAAATCTTTGGGTAATTTTATTACAGTAAATGATTTGCTGGAAAAAAATGTAAAAGGCGAAGTTATACGCTTTGCATTGCTATCTACACATTATAGGAAGCCCTTAGATTGGACTGAGAAAGCCATATCAGATGCAAAAATAGCCTTAGATAAGTTTTACGCGGCTCTAAGAGGACAAAATTTTGATAAAAATTACAAAAAAACTCCTATATGCGATACTTTTATAGAAGCATTGCAAGATGATTTAAATACGCCAAAGGCAATTTCTATATTGCATAAAATGGCAAAGGATAAGTCTTCAGCCCATGAAGACCTAAAATATTGCGGTAAAATATTAGGCATATTACAAGACAATCCTGATAAATGGCTGGAAAAAAATATATCAGATATCGACGAGTCTTTAATAGAAGAACTAGTTCAAAAACGTATTGATGCAAAAAAGAATAAAGATTGGTCTGAAGCTGATAAAATACGCGATGAATTAAAATCCATGTCCATAACTCTCGAAGACCGCCCGGACGGCACAACTAGCTGGAAGAAATCTTAAAACACCTAATAAAAAAGAGGAGGCCTAAGCCTCCCCTCCTTGAATATTATGAATCTACTAATATTACTGCTGTAGTAACTGTAGTAGGTTCTGAATCCTGGCATTCACCTGAGATAAGATAGATGTTGCAGCATCAACCTTAACTCTCGCTTCAGCGAATTTTGTAGATTCTTGAGAATAATCAGTATCAAGTAGTGTTGAACGCGCTGCATCCGCATTCTGTAAACTTGATTCGTTGTTCGCAATCGCTGAGTTAAACGAACTGATCGCCGCATCAACGTTAGATATCAACGAGATTACCTTGTTAATAGCGTTGGTAAGCACGTCACCTGCAGTATTCGCAGCTGCTAGTGTCTTAATGTCTAACACCTGCGCCGTTCCTGCACTATCCAAGTGAATATCAGTTGTTTTAGCACTGGCAATCGATATACCGATTTTATCGGCAGAATCAGAACCAACCTGGAATGAAAGTGATTCGTTAGTTGCCACACCAAATACACCATTTAGAGCAGCTTCTAAAGCTAATTCACCTTCTGCTGTACTTATATTAAGCTGAGCTGTGTTATTAGAAACATTACCCAAATCAATTTCAAGTACACGTCCATCAGTTGTGCTTTCACTAAAGAAGTGAAGTTTTGCAGCACCAGCAACACTTAATGTCGAAGTAGATGTTGTACCATCGCGAAGGTCTAATATTTTGGTAGTTGAATTATATGCACCAATATTACTAGTGCTATCTAAATTAACCCCAAATGCCTTCACATTACCCTCAGTAGGAAGATCATCAGCAGATAGATAAGCGGTATAAGTTACACCATCTATATCTGTTGTTATCCTGTTAGTTAACCTGTCAACATTAAAGCTACCAACACTACCATGAGTACCAGCAGATGCATAACCATCACTTAAAAGATTTACATCTCCAGAATTATATTCAGCACTGTTAGTACCAACTGAATCAAATCCTGACAAGCCTTCTAAAACTGTACCAATAGCAGCAGTAATACGGTGATCTCCGTTACTTGCGTTAACTTGCTCAAGATTAAAGCTACGATTTTGAGTTATAGCAGTACTAGCAAGCTGAGTTTGGAAAGCATCAGCTATTGTATTAAGAGACTCTTGAGCTTTAGCAGCCGTACTCATATCAGCAAGAGTCTTGGCAGTTGAACCCATTCTTAAAACAAATGCATTATCTGTTAAAACACCATTTGAATCTTTTGGACCATCCGGATCATAGAAAACTATTCTTTGATCAGCTTTTATTGTGTTACCCCAAACATTTAAGTTTGCAGCACCAACAGATCCGCCAAATAATGATATAGCATCAGAAACATACGTTTTTCCATTCACATCAACTGAGAAAGTAGCACTATTTCTAGTAACAGTCTGACCAGATGTAGCTATCAAACCATTACCCTGATTAAACGTTGCCTTAAAGTTGCTAAACCCACCTATTAAGTTAGTATTAACAGTCGCATCAGTTACAGAAACCGCACGATCAGCTGAAGTTTGAATCTCAGTACCAGACATAAACGTCACAGCCGCAGCACCATTACCTATATTAGCACCGTTGAAAGTAATGTCGTCAGCACTAGTAAAGTTACCAGCTGCAAATCCAAACGTAAAGCCATCATATGCCGTACCGGCATTAGCTGCCTCAATATTAATAATATTTCCAGTTACTTTTGTAAAAGAAAATGCTCTTAAAATTGCCAAATCAGATGCAGCATCACCAGAACCACCGATTGCACCACCTGTACCAACTGTAGCAGTACCACCATTAATAATGTTTATTATATTATTAACAGCTTCCTCTGAACTCGCACTTGCATCAGATGTCCAAGTAACAGTTGCAGTAGCACCAACAGCACCAACAACACCATAAGTATCAGTGATTGTAAATGTGTTTGCAGTCGCACCAGTTGTTGCAGGAGCAGAATCAAATACTATTTGCGCAATACCTTTGGTCTGTCCGGTATTATAAGATGATATTGTAGAGAATGTACCATCAACACCAATTGAAGTATCTGTTGTTCCTATATCAGAATCAAGAGTAAATGCCCTGGCAGCACCAACAATGCTTGTACCAGATGCATCAACACCAATTGTTGCAACAAGAGCGTTTGTAGCAGAATCAGTAATATTAAAGTCAAAGTTTTGAAGGTGAGAACCATATTCTTTAGCTTCAATATTAAAGGTGTTGTCTCCATTATTAACTATTTTAAAGTTTTGAGCTGTTATAGCATTTGTTCCAGTAAATGAATTAAATGCTTCCGCTATAGCATCAATAGTAGCGTCAATTGTAGCACCATAAGTAAATGTTACAGTTGCACTATTTCCGTCAGCTTCATCTCTTACTACAACAGTTCCTGATTGAGTAGCTGTACCATTTGTTGTTATAGTAACCTTGTTCACACCTCTTTTAGATTCAGTAGTAAGCAAGTCACCAGTAGCCACAGTACCTTTTAACTCAACATTACCTGGAGAAATAATACCATAGTTTTCCTGAGAAAGACCTGTAACCGTAGTCGCACTTGATGTACCACTAATAGAACCGTTAATAAGTTTTTTACCGTTAAAGTCAGTGTTGTTAGCAATACGGTTAATCTCACTAGTTAGTGCCTGGAACTCCTGGTCCAAGAACCCCCTTTCGTTGTCCGACAGAGAGTCGTCCGAAGATTTTACCGCAAGGTTTTTCTGCTGGTTAAGCAGATCCGCTATCGTATTTAGAGCTCCCTTTGCTGTCTGTAATAGACTTTTTGCCTGACCGGCGTTAAGAATCGTAGTTCTTAAAATCCCCACCTTGGACTTCAAGATACTACCCACGGAAAAGTCGGCCACATTAGCATCAACTTTATTTCCGCTCACAAGGTTGGCAACCGAAGAGGACACCTCCTTGTTTGAACGCGATATCGATACCTGAGCCGATTTCGCATCTGAACTACTTACTGTTGTCATTATGTATCTCCTACATGGATTACGAAAAAAATTGTTTAGAACATGGCTACATGCCAAGTCTTCAACTGACAATTGTACATATACATAAAAACAAAGTCAATAGTTTTGTTACAAAAGAGATATAGTCAC
>JAOIVE010000054.1 GCA_028223895.1 Rickettsiales bacterium | reverse complement strand
ATGAGGGTTCTTTACATCCCTTAAGTCCCTTCTCCCTGGGGGAGAAGGTTAGGATGAGGGCTTTTAATATCCCTCATTGCAGCAAGGAAATCAGCCCTCACCAGATTTCTAAAAAAGTTTTTCTAAAGTAAAACTTAAGAAATATTACCTCTCCCACAAGGGAGAGGATGTTGCGTTGAAAGTGGATTCCCGCCTCTCGCCGCGCTAGCGCTGGCGCAGCGGGTCGCGGGAATGACAATTGAGGGTGCGCGCAAGAAGAACGACAATGCCCTTAAATTTTCCTACCCACCAAAGGCCGGAATATCTGTAATTGCACGACCAAGGATCAATCCATGTATGTCATAAGTGCCTTCATAGGTAATAACAGACTCAAGATTCATAACATGGCGAATTACATGATATTCATCACTAACACCATTACCACCATGCATGTCGCGGGAAATTCTGGCTATTTCAAGAGCTTTGCCTGTAGAGTTACGCTTAATAATAGAGATCATTTCAGGAGTTCCCTTACCTTCATCAAATAAGCGTCCAACTTTTAAACATCCCTCCAAACCAAAAGCAATATCACTCATCATATTTGCTAATTTTGTCTGAATTAACTGATTTGCTGCCAATGGACGGCCAAACTGCTTGCGATCCATAGTATAAGCACGAGCTGCATGGAAACAAAACTCTGCCGCACCCAACGCTCCCCAGCCAATTCCAAATCTGGCCTTATTAAGACAGCTAAATGGCCCTTTCAAACCAGAAACATCAAGTTCATTTTCATCAGGAACAAACACTTCATCCATCGTAATAATTCCAGTCGTTGATGCGCGCAGCGACATTTTTCCTTCAATTTTTGCAGCATCAAGCCCCTTCATTCCTTTTTCAAGGATAAAACCGCGAATAGTACCATCTTTAACACCAGTTTTTGATTCCGCACCTGAAACTTTTGCCCATATAACAAATACATCAGCTATCGGCGCGTTGGTTATCCAGTTTTTAGCACCTGATATTTTATAACCACCATCGACTTTCTTGGCTTTTGTTATCATACTGCCAGGGTCAGAGCCATGATCTGGTTCAGTCAAACCAAAACAACCAACATATTCACCTGTTGCCAATTTTGGCAGATATTTCGATTTCTGATCTTCATTTCCAAAGCGATCAATCGGATACATAACAAGGCTTGTCTGAACACTCAAAGCTGAGCGATATGCGCTATCGACCCATTCAACTTCCTTTGCTATAAGGCCATATCCAACATGATTTATATTTGCACAACCATGCCCATCAATCATGCATCCCAAAAATCCCATTTCACCCATTTCACGCATTATGGATCTGTCAAAACTTTCGTGGCGATTATCCTCTATAATCCGAGGAAGTAGTTTTTCACGGGCAAAAGAGCGAGCTGAATCTTGTATTATACGCTCTTCTTCAGTTAAAGATTCATGCAGTAAAAAAGGGTCTTCCCAGGCAAATGACGACGATGGCATATTGTTCCCATAGTTAATTTTAAGCGGGAAAACAATACCACCTGATTAACGACTCGCAAGATATTTTTGATATAAAATACCAAATAAAAATTCAACCTATTGAGAAATTAGAATATTTTTTTTATCACAACCAATAGTTTATAGTGTTTTTTTATTTAAATCATCAAAGAACAATGCGAACCTGCGCTATTATCATTGCCTTTTACAATAGAACATGGATAAAAAGTGCTATCATTATTTTCACTTTCTGCAATTTTTTTCCATATATCTCTTATTTTCATCAGACATTCAGAAACTTGCTGACATTCTTCTATTTTATGATGACATTGAATAGAAACTAATAACCTGTCCATCGCATCATAATATTTATCAAGCGCCTCTGCCGCATCAGGGCTGCGCTCAAAATCCAGACAAGCCCTCAAGCCATGCAATATTGTTCCTACTTTTTCTACCATTTTATATCTGGTATCATGATCCTGACGCTCAATAGCATTTTGCGCTTCACTGATATAACCTATACAGGCTTCATAAAGCAAAACTATCTGTTCACTAGTACTTAAATTTTCGCGCGCGTGAGCATACGCCGCATATGGTGTATTATAAGCCATCTTACGTCTCCCCTTTAAACCAGGGCGAAATGTAAGCCCTAGCCTATTGCTAAATTTACATCTACATGATTATTGAAATTCGACGCTAAAATGCGTCTGAAGTGTTTTATCCCGCTTAGAGGCGCTAATTATAAAGCCGTAGGAGTCCCAAACCCGGCAAAATCAGCACCTCATATTCTTAAATTAAGAGCTTCCCAAAAGCGTTAATATACCGCTTCTAAGTGCTTGCTCTTGTGCTAAAACAGACATGCTGGCATTAAGCTGCAATGTTAGTTCTGCCAGATTAGTAGTCTCTTGAGCATAATCTGTATTTAACAACACTGATGCTGCCGATGATGTACTTTGAATTATCGCATCATTGCTTGTTATAGCCGCTGTGAAAGAGCTTATTCCCGCCGTAATATTACCACGGATTGCAAGCGCATTGTTAATTGCATTTGTCAGCACTGTCTCAGCGGTTGTTGCACCAGCTGTTGTTGATATATCCAGAGTCTTCTCAACCGAGTTATCATCTAAATATATATCAGTTGTTTTTATACTATTTAAAGATACAGCTATCTTGTTTGTTGAATCCGCCCCAACCTGGAACGAAAGTGATTCATTTCCAGAAACTCCGAACATCGTATCGAGATTATCTGTAAGAGTCTCTGCCAAAGCAGTTGTATTAAACTGTATGCTTGTGGCAGTTACATTACCTAATCCAATCTGTAACTGCCTTGCATCATCAGTATTTGAAGATTCAAATATGATAGTACCAGAGGTAGTTAATGTATGAGTGGATGAATTATAAGATCCACCTGAAATATAACCACTTACACCATCGCTTGTTGTCTTTGATAAATCAGCAGTATATGTAACACCATCAATTGTTGTAGTTAATTTATGAGTAGCTAAACTAAATGCAAATGGTCCTATTTGTCCATGTCCACCAGTTGCACCAAAACCATCACTTACAAAATTTATATCACCTTTTGCATTAGTTCCAACGGCATCAAAACCATGAATACCGGCAAAAACACCACTATTTGCCGCAGTAATATCAAAATCGCCACCAATTGCATTATCTTCTGCCAGAACAATACTTCTGCTTTGATTAATTTTATTGGCATCCATCTGCGTCACAAATCCGGCGGCTATTGTATTTAAACTTGCAAGAAACGCCGTTTCATCAGCTCCAGATGCTGTAACATCACTTGTTCCAATTTTTAAAGTAAAAGCCGTATCAGTAAATTCATTACTACTATCCTTTGGCCCTGCCGTATCATAGAAAGTTATTACCTGATTTGCCTTTATAATTGCACCTTTAGTATTACCTGTAAAACCGCCTGTACCAAATAAATTAATTGCTTGCGAAGTATAGGTAGTGCCGTTTACAGATGCCGTAAAAGTAACCGCATTTTTAGTTCCAGATGTATCTAAAGTTGCCTGAATATCGGTTATTTTACCTTCTAAATTATCATCATAAGTTATATCACCTGCTGCCACAGTTCTGTCAGTCCCGCCTGTACCAGTTCCAGATGTTATATTGAGATCTCCTGCAACAACATCACTACCGCCCAGAGTTGCTGAAAATTCTCCTGAATTATTATCCGTAACCCTGAAAACTACAGCATTATCGGTATCTCCCAAATCAGCAGTAGTAACAGTTACAGTTCCATCTCCGTTATCTTTATACGTAAATTTTCTTACCTCAGCATCTGTTGAAGCATTTGCCGCTGCGACAAATGCCGTAGCAATTGCCGCAGAGCTGCCCGCCCCATTACCAAATGCAAGCGCCGTACCACCAATTGTTAAGGCAGCATCAGATGTCAATCCACTTGCATATGTAAAAGATAATGTCGAAGTACCGGCTGTTTTACCAACAGCACTTGATTGCAATACCGAAAAATTACTGCTTGTTGCCAGATTACCTGACGCAGTTGTCCCTGAAAATGAATAATCTGCGGTACTTAATAATGTATAATTCTCAGATGTTTGACCAGTAGCGGTAGTTAATTTTACTCCGCCTGATATTGACCCATCTAAAATCTTTTTATTATTAAATTCAGTAACGCCGGCTATACGATTTATTTCTGTTGTTAAAGCCTGAAATTCCTGATTTAAAACTGACAACTCATTAGATGTAAGTGATGTATCTTTAGCTTTAACGGCCAAAACTTTTTGTTCATCCAACAAATCTAAAATTGTATCTACACCGCCTTTTGCTGTTTCAAGGAGACTTTTCCCCTGCCCGGCATTAATATTTCCTATAGTAAGAGAGCTGGCCTGACTTGATAGCAAAGTGCCAACCGAAAAATCAGCTATTCCTATATTTGCTTTTTTACCACTTGATAAGCTAAGTAATGAAAAATTACGAGCATCGCTTGTTCTTGCTATGTTATTATAAATAGAAAGCGCTGCTATACTTTGAATCGTGGCCATCTTACATAAATATGCGTACTATAATGTTGGGCTACTTTCCCGTACACACCCCCGTTAACTGGTCTACCTGGCCAATAATTTAAATATCATTTTGTCTTAACTGACAATTTAATATTACAGCAGACTAGTTAACATAAAGTTAACATAAACAAGATTTTTTCTTTATTTATCAATAGGTTATCATTCAATAGTTACTCCACACACCCTATAATTCAACTATTAGTAAGAGAAAATGTTTTGTTTTAATAAAGTGTCAATTAATTGCTTTTTAGCAAAGAATATTAATTTGATTTAAGAGCAGATATTTTTAATCAGAAATTACTTATTTTGTTTTATAGGGAGGGTTTATATTGAAACTTAATTTATCTTTAAAAGATTGATTGCGTTTTGGTATTTGTTTCTGTTATAAGTTCTGCTCAATTTTAAGGGCGGTTAGCTCAGCTGGTTAGAGCGCTACGTTGACATCGTAGAGGTCGGAGATTCGAATTCTCTACCGCCCACCATTGCTTATAAAGGCTTTCAGGCTTTTTTCGGGCTCTTCCGCAAAAACGGGGGCATTCAATCCTCTAAGAACTATGCGGCTCTTCCGCAAAAACGGG
>JAOIVE010000055.1 GCA_028223895.1 Rickettsiales bacterium | reverse complement strand
ATTGCCCATTTTCTCATATCTGTCTTCTTTATCATCCCTTGATGCGGCGCGCTTTAGGCCATCTTCAATATCTATGTCTAAAATAAATGTTAAATCAGGAAAATATGAATCAGTAACCCATTGCTGCAGGTCAGAAATTTTATCATAATCTATGCCGTGCCCATAGCTTTGATAGGCAAAAGTAGAGTCAATAAAGCGATCGCAAATTACTATTTTACCTTGCTCTATGGCTGGCTTTATTACTCTTAAAAAATGATCGCGCCTTGCTGCGCTGTGCAATAATGTTTCGGTTAAAGCATCCCATTTTCCTTTATCGCCATTAACCAGTAGATTTCTTATTTCTTCAGCGCCTTGTGTTCCTCCAGGCTCTCTTGTAAGTATAATCTCGTGCCCTGAGGAAATTAACATATCGCCAAGTTTCTTACATTGTGTAGATTTTCCGCAACCTTCACCACCCTCAAATGTTATCAGATAGCCTTTATCTTTATTTCCCACAGAAATTTTCCATTAATTTATAAGTTAAGTCTGACTTTCTATCATATAGTATATTTGATTTCCATTTATACTTGTCAGTCATCAGGTTGGATAGCTTTAGTAAGTATTATTTTTATTTTGTGAATAATAAACTATTGAGTTGGCTATAATATATGAGAAATCGTAAGTTTTTGTTGAAAAATAACAAAAAATTTGCGATGTTCTGTCCTGATTTTTTAACTGCTTTAGGCACTGTTATTTAAGGGTCTAATTAGTTTATAGGAAAGTAAGTGGCGAAAAAACTTTATATTAAAACATATGGCTGTGCGATGAATGTCTATGACTCAGATAGAATGTCTGATGTTATGGAAAATGTTGGCTATCAAAAAACTGACCAGATAAAAGATGCAAATATCGTTATTTTAAATACTTGCCATATAAGGGAAAAAGCAGCAGATAAGGTTTATTCTGAGCTGGGGCGGATTCGCAAATATAAAGATGATATGCAAAAAAAAGGGCAGCAAATGTTAATTGCTGTTGCTGGATGTGTAGGGCAGGCTGAAGGTGAAGAAATATTCCGCAGAGCTCCATATGTTGACGTTGTTGTAGGGCCGCAATCTTATCAGAGTTTGCCTGACTTAATTGGTGAAGTTCAAAGAACAAGTGGTCATGCTATAAATCTGGAATTTGAAGATGACAAATTTGATAAATTGCCTGAGCAAAATATAAAGGGTAGCCCGGTTGCCATGCTTTCAGTGCAGGAAGGTTGCGATAAATTCTGTACATTTTGTGTGGTTCCTTATACGCGTGGCGCAGAATATTCAAGAGATGTGCCTGAGATTTACAGAGAGGCAATAAAATTAGTTGCAAATGGTGCCAAAGAAATCTGCCTTTTAGGACAGAATGTAAATGCTTTTCATGGTAAGGCCGGTGACGGCGAAGTTTGGAATTTAGGTAAGTTGATAAATCATTTATCGACTATAGAAGGTCTGAAGCGTATTCGTTATTCAACATCGCACCCTCGTGATATGCATGATGATTTATATCTTGCTCATGCAAATGAAAAAAAATTAATGGGATTTCTTAATCTGCCTGTGCAATCAGGTTCTGATAGAATATTAAAAGCGATGAATCGTAAACATAATCGTCAGTCATATATAAAAATAATTGAAAAATTGAGAGAATTGCGGCCTGATATGCAATTTAGTTCGGATTTTATAATAGGATTTCCTGGAGAAACTGAAGAAGATTTCAATGATACTATGGATTTAGCCAGAACTGTAAACTTTACCCAGGGATATTCGTTTAAATATAGTCCGCGTCCGGGAACGCCAGGTGCTGATATGGATAATCAGGTTCCAGAAGATGTAAAAGATCGTCGTTTGCAGGAATTTCAGGCTCTGATAAATAAGCAGCAGCTTGAGTTTAATGAGTCTTGTTTGGGTAAGACTATGGATGTTTTATTTGAACATAAGGGCAAGTTTGATGATCAGATAGTTGGAAAAAGCGAGTATATGCAATCAGTAAGGGTTACTGGTAATGCCGATGATTTAATAGGAAAAATATTGCCGGTAAAAATCACTGGTGCATATGCTAATAGCCTAAGCGGCGAAATTGTAGCATCTTAAAATATATTTATAAATAATAGTTATTTCTTCCAATAACGTTCGCAATAATCCTGAATCTTTGATAAAGGCTCTGAAGCAAGATTTTCAGATATATAAATCTGTGGAAAGCCCGATATTATATTTAATTTTACTATTAAAGCGCCAAATCCGGATTTCTTTAGTTTTATGTGTTTTTTTATTCTTATTCCTAAAAACGGAGAGCCCTTGAAACTTATTTTTTCTATATCAGTGACATCATCCCAATTAACATGTCCATAATAAGGTGAGAAAATCCCATTCTCGCCAATTGCCAGCAGTAATTTACTTTCAGAAAAATAGGTTATTATTACATAGAGTAACGTTGCCATTCCTATTATATAACAAAAAATAGCAGGCCATGGTATTTGAGATCCAGCTATATTATCTTCAACATCAAACTGTACTGCTAATCCCATTAATATAAAAACGCCTGCTGCAACAAAGAATATTATCAGCTTAAACTTGCTTTGATATATTTTAAAGTCGTAATTACCTTGCATATATTGAACCATATAATTTAGCTTTAAAATGGCGGTCCCGACGCGATTCGAACGCGTGGCCTTTAGACTCGGAATCTAACGCTCTATCCAGCTGAGCTACGGGACCAGTTTATATTAATATATATATTAGATATAATATGCCTAAACTGAATGCTCGGCATAATAGCAAAGCATTATCACTAAATCTATTCATCATTTGTTATTATTGCCTAGAAAATAGTTGCCAGCTATAGGCCGGGCATTAAATGGTTTGTCATTGTTGTAATAAATTTACATAAATGCAATTTTTACAAGACTAAAATATAGCTGACGCATGAAATTATCCAATGACTCGACCTTCTTTTTAAGGCCTTCATCTTCGAGCAATTCCCTGCGGCCTCTTGTTAGCATTGGAACGGCATTTTTATACTGAGCATCCTGACTTGCAAGCAGTAAAGCTAGTTCATCAAGGCTATAATCTTCATCTGAACTATTTATAACCATATCATCACTTTTTTGCCTTATAGCACCAACAAGTTCAACAAAAATTTCGCTAATTTCAGGGTCGAGATTTTTTAACTTTTCTTTAAAACTTTCACTACTGCTTTTATAGCACCATGTATCTTCTAAAGCAGTTATTGTTGCAGACCTTCTGGCATTGCCGATCAGAGCCATCTCGCCAAATATGCTATTTTCCCCAAGTGTTGCCAACACAATATTTTCACGGGCATTTTTCTGTTTTGTTACTTCAACTTTGCCACTACAAACTAAATACGCACCATCTGGAATATCTCCTTCTGAAAATACAACTTCTCCTTCTTTGATGTGTGTGTTTGGCATAATGGTCATATTTATCTCCCTGATTATTTATTTGGATATGCAGTGTTTAATAGAATTCTAAATAAAGCTTTCATAAAAGGATTGGCATGTTCTAAATATCCTTTTATAGAAGGGTTGTTGGCAATTTCTTTTCGCCTTACAAGAAGCCTTGGGTTTTTTAAATCTTCCTGTGTGTAAGAATGATTATGTGAACGGATTGTTGCACTTAATTCCTGAAAGGCTTCATGGACATATCCTGGTAATAATGTTATCTGGTGCTTCAATGCATCGGCTTTACACACGCGACATTCTGTATCATTTACCGCAGAAACTGTGGCTGACCTTGTTCTTCCATCAATTATAGCCATTTCACCAAATATATGAAAAGGACCTAATCTGGATAATACATTGCGTCCTTTAGAACTGGATGTTGATATTTCTACCAGCCCTTCATTGATTAAATATACGGCGTCGGCTTTATCACCTTCTCTAAAAATGATGTCGCCAGGGCGATAATTTACAACCGGTATTTCTTTAAAATCATTCATATGTAAAAAATTGTTTTCTTTCTTAATATTTAATTGTACATTCGTGTAACCTAACTTAGCAAAATATGCATATGGTTTCTACTAAAAGTTATATAGTTGTTCGAAGTTTTATAGTATTTGTTACTTTTTTAATCTCATTTGGGGTTGGTAACTCTTCCTTTGCTGATCTTTCTAAAAAAGATGAATTTGAAAAGACATTTCAGCAAATGTTAAAAGATCCTGCAAATATTGATATATCTTTGAGATATGCAAAACTAGCTTCTGATATGGGAGACTATGAATCTGCCATTCCTGCTTTAGAAAGAATTTTAATGTTTAATCCAAAATTATCGCAAGTAAAACTTGAGCTGGGAATATTATATTATCGCCTTAAATCTTTTGATATGGCCAAGGCTTATCTTGAAGGTGCAAAAAAAGGTGATGCGGATAAAGACATTATAGACAGAGCAAATAAATATTTGGACAAGATTTAATTTAAGAGGTTTTTTTAGAATGCTTGGGGGAAAGCTTATATTAAAGGGTTTATTGGGGGCAATATTCCTATCTGGGGCAATCAGCTTTCCCTCAATCGCATTGAGTGCTGATAAAATAGGTGTTGTTGGAGCTGCCAACTCTTACGTTGGTGCGGTTAGCAAGGATAAGAAAAAACGCGATTTGGCACTGGGTGCTGATATATTTTTCAATGATACTATAGTTACAGATGCAAAAGGTAATGCTCAGCTTTTATTCATAGATAAGTCAGCTTTGACTGTAGGGCCAAATGCAAAATTGGTCATAGATAAATTTGTATATAATCCACAAACTGGAAATGGTGGCATAACTTTAAAAGGTAGCAAAGGTGCTTTTCGCTTTATTGGAGGAGCGCTAAGTAAGAAAAAGGCGGTGAAAATTAAAACTCCTGTGGGTACCATAGGTATTCGCGGAGGTATCGCTATGGTCGATATTAATCCGAGTACTGGTGCATCTGAAGCAACGTTCATATATGGTCAGGAAATGACTTTCCAGAATCAGGCAGGTGTTACCCAGACAGTTACTGAGCCGGGAT
>JAOIVE010000053.1 GCA_028223895.1 Rickettsiales bacterium | reverse complement strand
GGCGCGCCTGTAGCCGCTGATGGAGGAATAGGTGATGTTAAGATTTCTGAAACTGTAGCTGCCAAAATGGGTAAATCTGAAAGAGAAAGGCTTAAAAAAGAAAGCGATGGAAGAAATAGTTATACTCCTACTGTTAATGCCGCCGCATCTGATACAAGAGATGAAGATAGTAAACACAGAATTTCTAGTGCAAACAAAAGTGTTTCTGATGAAGAAGAAGCTTTAGGTGGAGAAGAACATCAAAAAGACATGTCTCCTGCAAAACTAGAATCTGCATCCAGAATAAGCCCTGATTCAACACCAGGTGGTTCTGAGCAAGGAGGAAAAACAATTTCCGACATATTTTCTTCCGGATCATTTACTTTAGGAAGCAAAGCCCTTACAGTAGGAGAAAACTCACCAGGAAGAGGAGATAGTCGCCCGGAAAAAGAATCGGCATCTGCACCTGCTACAGTAGAAAATGATAGATTTAAAATTATGGCTCGTCCTAAAAGTGCTGCAGCAAACGCCGAAGAAAGAGCTAAAAGAAAAGAAGCTGAAATGCAAAGAAGAGCAGAAGTAGAAGAATCTCTAAGACAAGCCGCCGCTGAAAAAGCTGCTGCTGAAAGAGAAGCCGAAGCTGAAAGAAAAGCCGAAGCTGAAAAAGCTAAAAAAGAAGCTGAAGAGAGAGAGAAGTATCGCAAGCAGATTGAGCAGCAACTTATAGATGCGGAAAAGCATTTTCAGGATATAATTGAAACGGCAAAAAGAGAAGTCGCTGAAGAAGAAGCTGAAGCTGAAAGAGAAGCTGCTGCTGAAAAAGCTAAAAAAGAAGCTGAAGAACTAGCCGCTAATACAAGCGCTGATAAAGATATATCAGGACATGACTCAAAAAGTGAACGTCCTACATCATCAAGATCAAGAAGTGATAGTGCTGGAAGTGATAGTAGTGATGAAAGCGTAAAGGAAGGTAGAAAAGCAATTGAACCTAGAAGACCCACTGTTCCAAAAAAAGCTGCTGCTGAAGATAAAGATTCTGCACCATCAGGAGCAATAAGTGGCAGAGCTGAAAGTACTTCTGAACTAGATGAAGAAACGGAAAAGCTTATTGATGATGATCTAATTGATCCTCAGAGCACGTTAAATGAAGGTTTACGTTTTGTAACGGAATCAATGCAACGAGGCTGTGACAGAGAATTTGAAAGGCGAAAGTTGCAAGTTGACACTGCGCTTAATGAATTTAAAGAGAAAGAGAAGTATAAAGAGCAGATTGATCAGCAATTTAGCGATGAGGAAAAGCGTATTAATGATCTAAGTGAAAAGGTACAAAGAGAAGCCGAAGAAAGAGCTAAAAAGCAAGCTGAAGCTGCCGCCGCTGAAAAAGAAGCAGAAAACAAAGGCTGGGGGTTTGACGAATCACTTGATGCATTTCTTGGTTTTGTAACAAATTGTCAACATGTCGTCATAGGTAGCATAAACGCTGCGCTGGAATCTGTTAATAAAAACGCATCAGATGTAAGCAAATATATGACAGAAAGTTTATCAAGCATTTGGACTGGAGATAAAGAACATAAAGAACAAGACAGCGTAGAAACAGGCAAGCCTACTGTTTTATATCCGCAAAAAGAAAGTGAAGAAGCGAAATCTATAGGCGAAGAAAGCCCTTCGCAAGAAAGCGAGGAAAAAGGATACTACGAAGTATTTGCTGGTTTCTTATATGAAAATATATCCTTAGAAGGAAACTATATAAGCGAAACGCTGAAATCTGTTGGCAAAACAGCAGCAAAAGCCAGCAAATATACACAAGAAACTGCGAAATCAGCTTATGAAAAGACTTACACAACTCTTTCGGATATTGGAAGTTTATTCACAGGAACTAGCGGAGAAGAAAAAGCGCCAGGAGAAGAACGCAGAAGATAATTCTAGTAGCTATGATTTTAGCTACTAGTTCCATAATTTGGCGTTTCGCGAGTGATAGTTATATCATGAGCATGGCTTTCGACTAACCCTGCATTAGTAATGCGGACCAATTTGCAATTTCCTTGCATAGATTCAATTGTCGCATGCCCGGTATATCCCATAGAAGCCTTTAATCCGCCAATTAGTTGATGCAAAACATCTGACACCGGCCCTTTATAAGGAACTCTTCCTTCAACACCTTCAGGCACAAATTTTGCCTCTTCCTGATTGCCTTGCTGAAAATAGCGATCAGCAGAGCCTCTAACCATAGCGCCAACTGACCCCATACCTCTATATGATTTATAAGATCGACCCTGATATAAAATCACATCGCCCGGACTTTCCTCTGTTCCGGCAAGCAAAGATCCTATCATTATGCAGCTCGCACCAACGGCTATTGCTTTTGATAAATCCCCGGAATATTTTATTCCACCATCAGCAATTACCGGTATTTTATGCTTTTTGCATATTTTAACCGCATCCATTATAGCAGTAAGCTGCGGCACCCCAACACCTGCGATAATTCTTGTAGTACATATAGACCCCGGCCCTATGCCAACCTTAACCGCATCAACCCCAACATCAATCAAGGCTTTTGCAGCCTCTGAAGTTGCAACATTGCCGGCAATTATATCAAATTTACCAGATAACTTCCTGACTTTTGCTACAGTTTCAAGAACCTTCTTCGAATGCCCATGAGCTGTATCAACTATTATTATATCAACACCAGCATCAATTAAAGATCTTGCGCGATCCATAGTATCTTCGCCAGTACCAACAGCCGCGGCAACTCTTAAACGCCCCTGCTCATCCCTGCAGGAATTTGGATGCCGGCTTGATTTTTCTATATCATTAACCGTTATAAGGCCGATACATTTATATTTATCATCAACAACTATTAATTTTTCAATACGATGCTTATGTAATAATTTTTTTGCCTCTTCGCGATCAATCCCTTCACTTACAGTAACCAGATTTTCCTTAGTCATTAATTCAGAAACTGGTTGCTGTAAATTACTTGCAAAACGTACATCGCGATTGCTCAATATACCAACTAACTTACCGCTTTTTTCTACAACTGGAATTCCCGAAATATTATGCTCAGCAGCAACTTCCAATGCATCGGCCAATGTTGCGTCAGGGTTAATAGTTACCGGATTAACCACCATTCCTGACTCAAATTTCTTAACTTTCCTGACTTCATCATGCTGTTGTTCAATCGACATATTACGATGTATGCAGCCTATGCCGCCATTTTGCGCCATAGCTATCGCAAGTCTTGATTCTGTCACCGTATCCATCGCTGAAGATATAAGCGGAATCGCCAGTTTAATATTTTTAGTTATATATGTATGAGTATCCACATCTGCAGGCAAAACGTCAGATGCAGCTGGCTTTAACAATACGTCATCAAAAGTGAGGGCTTCTTCTATATGCATGATGCAAACCTATTTCTTTAATTTTAGAACCATAGCGGTTTGCAGGCACACTATACAGATTTATTTCATCTTAGCAAGCAGATATATTAATCTACAAGATTATCAGATTTATATTTGAGGCTATAAAACCTCACGGCAATGACACAATATCAAAAAATGCCATTGCCAATGAAATTAAATAATTTTAAAAAATCGCACGAAGTAAGTAAGAATATATCACTAAGCGCCCCAGACATATACAAAGCTGAATAAGAATAACCACACAACATCAACAAAATGCCAATACCACGCAGCAAACTCAAAACCCAGATGCCCTTCAGGACTCATATCATCTTTAGAGGCTCTTATCAGACAAACCAAAAGAAATAATGTACCAATTATAACATGAGCGCCGTGAAAGCCTGTTGCCATGTAAAAATTAGTCGCATATATACCATCTTTAAAACCAAAACTTGCATGGTGATACTCATATACCTGAAGCAACGTGAATATAAATCCTAAAGCAACAGTTATCGCCAAACCTTTAATCAAATTTTTTCTATCATTATTGAGCAATGCATAATGCGCCCAAGTAACTGTACAACCTGATAAAAGCAAAATCATAGTGTTAATAAATGGAATATCCCAAGCATCAAGTGTTTCAATTCCCGCAGGTGGCCAGCTTCCTGCAACAACATCAACAGCAGAATCAAAAATATGAGAACCATCAAAAACTAATACAGGGCTTAAAGAAGATTTAAAAAATGACCAGAAGAAAGCCGCAAAAAACATAACTTCAGAAATTATGAATAACAACATCCCAAGGCGCAAACCCTTCTGAACTATAGAAGTGTGATTCTTATTTTTACCCTCTTTAATAGTATCAGACCACCAGCCATACATAGTAAATAAAACTCCAAACAAACCTATAGGAGCAACAATTTTCCAGGCAGCAACATTATGCATAAAAAATAAAAATCCAACAAACATAGTAGCTGCCGAAACAGAAGCAACTAAAGGCCATGGGCTTGGATCAACCAAATGATAATCATGTTTTTGTGCAGAGCTCATAATTTCCTCTTCAAAATTCTAACTAGTGCAAATTCTTATATTATATAGACAAATAAATCCATAATAATTTTATAGCATTTCATATTTATTGCTTATTCTCAGACTTAAAAAAAGTATATGACAGCGTTATAGTATCAACATCCATTAAATCCGGGTCATTTTCTATATCAGGATCTATAAAAAATGATATAGGCATATCAACTTTCTGCTTTGCCGATAAAGTCTGTTCATTAAAGCAGAAACACGCAATTTTATTAAAGTAATAACCAGCCTTATCAGGCGTAACGTTATATGTAGCAACACCTGTTATCTCTTCATCAGCAATATTTTCTGCCGTATAAAAAACCAACTTATGCTCGCCGGTCTTAACTTCAACCTGATATTGAGCGGGTTTAAAATCCCATTTAAATCCTGCATTAACATCAGCATTAAACCTTACCTTAAAAGAACGCTCGCCTATTTTTATCTCATCTGACTCCTCAGCTATTTTGGGAGTTCCTCCATAACCGGTAACCCTGCAAAATAAACTATATAAAGGAAATGATGCATAGGCCAAAACAAGCATACCCAAAGCAATAAAAAAAAGTTTTATTGCCATAGCTTTGTTTTTGCTTTTGAAGCCTTCAGATTTCATTATAGATACTACATTTTAACAATAGAAGCCGTATAAAACAAAACAACAAGCCCTAATAATACAAATAATAAAGTA
>JAOIVE010000052.1 GCA_028223895.1 Rickettsiales bacterium | reverse complement strand
TTGGAAGTATTATAAAATCCTTTATAAAGAAAGGTTTTGTTAAATTGCTTTTAGATAAAGGTGCGGATCCCAATATTCCAGATAATAATGGTAAAACTCCTCTCCATATTGCAATTGAATATCGAGGTAAAAATAAACACCCCGAGGGAGATTTTGTTCAATTGCTTTTAGATAAAGGTGCGGATCCCAATATTAAAGGTAATTTGGGCGAAACTCCTATGCATCTTGCAGTTGATTATGAAGATATAGATTTTTTTAAATCGCTTTTAAATAAAGATGACATAGAAATTAATGCTAAAGATTTAATTGAAACAACCCCTCTTAATCGCGCAATTTATAAAGAAAACATAGATTTGGTTAAGGCCATTATGAAAATACCTGGCGTAGATTGTACTTTAAATTCTGGTGTTTTAGGAACAGATCGCAGAAATTTGAGTTTATTTGAATTTGCTTTGGAAGAAGATAGACGAAAAAGTGTTGATTATTCCTCTGATAAAAGTATAACAGCAGCCTTGCTTCGAGGAAATAATGCTATTATTGATATACCTCAAAAACATCTTGTTAATGAAGATGGCTCAACAACTCGCTTATATGATTTTATAAAAGAAGCTGTTAAAGAAAAAGGAAATATTGCTTCAAATATACAAAGTTCAATAAAAAGAGCTGAAAATAAGCCCTTAGATAGTGGAGTTGAGCAATCAGATAAAGATGAGATGCAAGGCAGACTAGATATTTTAGCTGAACTTTTTCCTGACGCTCTTAAGAAAGAAAAATCTTCTGAGCTAGAAGAGGAAGCTGCTGCGTCAGGAGAGAGAGCTGCTGCGTCAGAAGAGAAAGCTGCTGCGTCAGGAGAAAGGCCTGGATTTAGAGAAAGATTCAACACTTCCTTAAGAAAAATGAAGAGAAGTTAATTTGTAAAGCGTGCTATAAAAATAGAAAATAGGGCGTGCTAATATATATTTAGTTGTAACCTGACTTTGAATAATATCAAAGTCAGGTTGTTATATTATGCCATCTCACCAATAGGTTTGATTTGCTTTAGTCTGTTTTCAATAAGAATATTCATATCGTCATATTCTTTTTGGGTCAGAAATTCCTTACTCTTTAATGCTGATTTTAAATAGTTAAGACCATCATAAATATGATTATGGTCGGCGTCAGCTGAAATATCTTTTGATATGTGGTCAGCAAGTTTCTTTATTTTTTCTGCTGCCTCTTGAGAGCCTGCTTCTCCCAATTGCGAAGATGAGTGATTAAGAGTTCTGATTGTAAGTATTTTTAGCGAGTTTATTGTTTTTTCTATCGCATCTTCATCGTGATTCTCACCAGATATCATATTGACGCCAACTTCAAATAAATCTGCAAGATGGTTCAACGCCTTTGCAGCAACTACATAATCTGGAGATATTCCAAGTTCAGAATCTATGAAGCTGCGCGCAGTGCGCTCATTACTTCCATATGCGTAAAGCCTGTCTTTTAGAAAATCATTTTTATTTGCTGAATATCTTGATGAACTTTTTTCAATTGCTTGCAGAGTTCTTTCCCCTGCTTGTCCTGCAATTAATGCATCTTTAACCTGAGGCTTAATAAGATTTAGATTAACAGCAATCATTCCCAGATTTGGAACAGAATAAGGAGAATGCTCTTTATTTAAAGTTTTGTTAAGCGCAATGCTTAAAGACTCAGGAAGATTAACGCTGCTAAGTGATGTGGTAGATTCATAATTATCAAGCAAGTCAGAAATTTTATGAAAATCATGTTTAGAAATATTATTTTCTTCGAGTAAATGCTCAAGTTTTTCGATATCACGAATTGAATATAGGTTATTTGTAAAGTTATTCCCTTTTTTCTCCTGAGCATCATATATGGCGCTTAATCCAATCTGAAAATGCAAAGCTTGTTTTTTATCAAACGCAATAAAACTTTCTATCAACTCTCCGGTTACCTTATCTAAGTCCTTACGTATCTGCTCTACCATATATACCCTTTATAAATTGCGCCGTAACATTGTATAGAAAACGTATTATAAATGCAACTAATTGCATAACTTATAGGTAATATATATTAAAAGTTGCCATTATGGCACATTGTTTTTCTTTTAGGTTTCGATACCAGTAGGTTTATGTAACTAATAGTTTTGACTTATTTGATGCGCTTTAAAAGCAATCGACTATTTTTTCTATAATCTGGTTAGATAATACACGGCCTTTATTGGAAATTTTTAGATTATTTTCATCTATTTCAATAAATTCGGCATTATTTAGATTTTTTATCTGCGGATGTTTGATAATCTCTTTCTTTGATTTATTGCTGAATCTCTCAATTTTATCCCATGATATGCCTTTATTTAGGCGCAATCCCATTAAGAGCATCTCAGCTAATTGCTCTTTTGCAGATAAAGAAATTTCTTGCTGTATAGGATTTTTGTTTTGATTAATTAATGATAAATATTTTTGCGGATTATAGATCATAGAAATGGCTTTTTTGTTAATCCTACTATGAGCGCCGGGGCCAATACCTAAATAATCTTCGTAATTCCAATATGTTAGATTGTGTTTTGATTCAAATCCCTTTTTTGCATAATTTGATATTTCATAGGCCTCAAAGTTTTCATTACCCAATTTTTTATTTGTAAGCTCATATAATTGGGCAGATATTTCTTCGTTTGGCAGTTCAAATTTTCTTTTGCGATATTCGTTAAAAAACTCTGTGCCCTTTTCAATAGTTAGCTGATATAAAGATATGTGTGAGCTGGCGTGTTTAAGGGCTAATTCCAGCTCGCTATTCCACTGCTCAACCGTCTGACCTGGCCTTGCATATATTAAATCAAAAGAATAATTGCTGAATATTTTACGAGCCGTATCTAAAGCGTTAAGCGCGTTTTTAACATTATGCTGGCGGCCAAGAAATTTTAAATCTATATCATTTAATGCCTGAACACCAACTGAAACGCGATTGATTCCTGCGTTCTTAAAATCAATAAATTTACCGATTTCTATTGATGTCGGGTTTGCCTCAAGAGTTATCTCAATATCAGAAGATATTGCGCTAATTTCCTGTATTTTGGAGATAATTGATTCTGCTATGAAGGGTGGCATTAATGAAGGTGTGCCGCCGCCAAAAAATATACTTGTTATCTGGCTGGTTGATAAAAGTTCTGAATATTTATCTATTTGAAAAAGATAAGCCTGTTGCCATAAATTTTCATTTATATCATTTGAAACATGTGAATTGAAATCACAATAAGGACATTTTGAAAGACAAAAAGGCCAATGTACATATATCGCTAGATTATTAGGCATAATATTATTCTAGAGCGGCTTTGACAATTGCCGCTGAGTCTAACCCTGCTTTAGCATACATTTTATCGACATTATCTTGCTCAATAAATTTATCGGCCATGCAAAGAGTGCGTAGTTTCAATTTGCCATCAAGTAAATTTTTATCAAGAAGATGCTGAGTTACTGCCGAGCCAAAACCGCCTATAGATCCGCTCTCTATGGTGATTAATGTAGAATGATTTTTAGCTAATTCTTCTATAAGTTTTGTATCTAAAGGTTTGGCAAAACGTGCGTCTGCAATAGTTACAGATTTGCCTTTTTCAGATAATTTTTTCGCGGCTTTTTTAGCTTCGCAAAGGCGATCACCTAAAGATAATATCGCAATATCTTTTCCCTTGGAGATTATCCTGCCTTTACCAATTTTTATAGGCTTTGGATTTTCAGGAATATCAACACCAACACCTTCTCCGCGAGGATAGCGAAATGCGCTAGGCCTGTCATCAATTGAAGCTGCTGTTGCGGTCATTAAAGCAAGTTCCGCCTCATCAGATGGAGCCATAACAACAAAATTTGGTAGTGAGGCCAGGAACATAATATCAAAAGAGCCTGCATGTGTAGGGCCATCCGCGCCGACAAATCCAGCCCGATCAATTGCAAAACGTACAGGTAATTTCTGTATCGCAACATCATGTACTATCTGATCATATGCGCGTTGTAAAAATGTTGAATATATGGCGCAAAATGGCTTATATCCATCGCACGCAAGACCGGCGGCAAAGGTTACTGCATGTTGCTCGGCAATTCCTACATCAAACATGCGATCAGGAAATTCTTTCTCAAAAATATCCAATCCCGTTCCAGAGGGCATAGCTGCGGTTATAGCTAATATCTTTTCATCATTTTTAGCTAACTTTACCAAAGATTCTGCAAAAACTTTAGTATAGTTTGGTGCAGATTGAGTTGTTTTAATTTGTTTGGCTAATTTTACATCAAATTTTTTAACGGCATGTAATTTTTCGTCCTTAACTTCTGGCATATCATAGCCGTGGCCTTTTTCAGTTACTACATGAATAAGTACAGGACGCTTGATTTTTTTGTCATTCTTAACATTCTTTAATAAAGGAACCAGCTGGGTTATATCATGTCCGTCCACTGGGCCAAGATAGTAAAACCCCATTTCCTCAAAAAAATTGCCACCAGTTACCATACCTTTGGTATATTGTTCAGCTTTGCGCGCAACTTTTTCCAGAGATGTTGGTAAATGGCTGGCAAAACTGCGAGCCGCATCGCGTAAAGTTAGGTATGATTTTGAGGAAATTAATCTTGATAAATATCCGCTCATAGCACCAACGGCAGGCGCTATAGACATTCTGTTGTCATTTAAAATCACAATCATGCGTGAATGAGAAGAGCCCGCATTATTCATCGCTTCATAAGCCATACCTGCGCTCATAGCCCCATCGCCAATAACAGCAATGCAGTCGTGATTTTCTTCGCTAAGGTCGCGCGCTATTGCCATTCCAAGACATGCAGATATAGAAGTTGAGCTGTGGCCTGCGCCAAAAGGATCAAATATGCTTTCTTTGCGTTTTGTAAACCCGGATATTCCATCTGGCTGGCGCAATGTGTGCATCTTATCTTTGCGGCCAGTAAGTATTTTGTGAGGATATGTCTGATGACCAACATCCCAGATTAATTTATCTTTTGGTGTATCAAATACATGATGTAATGCAACGGTTAGCTCAACAACACCGAGTCCTGCTCCTAAATGACCGCCAATTTTTGAAACAACATCAATTGTTTCTTCGCGTACTTCATTTGATAATTGCTGTAATTGAGCAATTGATAACGATTTGAGGTCGTCCGGATTGTTTATATTGTCCA
>JAOIVE010000051.1 GCA_028223895.1 Rickettsiales bacterium | reverse complement strand
TAGATCTAAAAACCTAAAAATTATAAATTAAAATGAAAGATGCTATAATAAAACATGTCTTGACTTGGTGCGCCTTATGTACGATATAGTATCTCCTCTAGTATATTTTTGGTTAATTTATTGGGAGTCATAAGGGTATGGCCAACGAAACAAACGATAAAAGCTTTGCAGAAGATGTATTAAATTCAGGTGAGCCTGTTTTAGTTGATTTTTGGGCTGAATGGTGCGGTCCTTGTAAGCAGCTTGCTCCGGTAATTGATGACATAGCAAATGACTTAAAAGACACTTTAAAAGTGTATAAAGTAAACATAGATGAGAATCCTGATACTCCGTCTAAATATAATGTTCGCGGAATACCAACTCTGATAATCTTCAAAGATGGTGCTCCGGCTGCCACAAAAGTAGGATCTCTTCCTAAGAGTAGTCTGGTAGAGTGGATTAATTCGACATTAGCAGCATAAACAAAAAATAGTTGGGATTATTCCCGTGATCAGGCAAAATGAATTACTAAAAGAGGTTTCAGATGTTTTTCTATCTGAGACCTCTTTTTCTATAATAATTGGCGCAGAACTGGAATTTTATCTAAAATCACCTATTTGCAACTCACTAAAAGAATCAATTATAAAAGAAGCAGATTCAGACTTATTGATCCCTCAGATTGATAATGAAAAAGGGAATAATCAATATGAAATTCAATTTGCTCATACATCTGAAATTTCCAGCCTGGCAGAGCAAATCTCTTCGGTAAGAGAAAAAATAATAAAAATATGTAAGAAATTCGATAACGAAGCCATATTTGATGCAAAACCATATAATGATGATTATGGCAATTCAATGCATATACATTTCAGCTTGCTAGATGAAAATGGCGAAAACCCTTTATCAAAAAATGGTGAGGATGAAAGCATTTATATGCAGCATTCTATTGGAGGAATGCTCAATAAAATGCAAGACTCCCTGAGATATTTCTGCCCTACAAAACAGTGCTATGACCGCCTTGATACAAAATATATGGCTCCCAGCACAGTTAGTTGGGGAGGAAATAACAGAACTGTTGCTCTTAGACTACCAACAACAACTAATGACCCTAAATCACGCAGAATTGAACATAGAGTTCCCTCAGCTATAGCTGATCCACAATTATGCATATTTCATATAATTTCTGCTGCCTTACATGGTATCAACAATAAAATAATACCTAAAACTTCTAAAACTCACGGTGACGCTTCGCTAGAGCAATATGGACACACACATTTAATAAGAAATTATCTTGCATAAGAACTAATTAAAGGTTGCGCTGCAACACAAATACTGCTTGCATAAGATGGCTATTTTCTTTATTTTATCGGCTTAATATTATGAGACGGAAGTGGTACTAAATATGAAAAAAACAGCCACAGATAACAAATATTCCTCCAAGGAGCTATTGAGTTTTTACGAAAAAATGCTCCTGCTTAGACGCTTTGAGGAAAAAGCTGGCCAGTTATATGGAATGGGCCTTATAGGCGGGTTTTGTCATTTATATATTGGGCAGGAAGCTATTGCTATTGGAATGAACGCATGTTCTGAAAAAGGCGATGGAGTAATTACAACATATCGCGATCACGGTCTTATGCTGGCTCAGGGCAGTTCACCAAAACTTATATTTGCTGAACTTATGGGCAGAGCTGACGGCTGCTCCAAAGGTAAAGGCGGTTCTATGCATATGTTTGACACTGAAAATGGTTTTTATGGCGGACATGGCATTGTTGGTGCTCCTGTCGCACTTGGAACTGGAATAGCATTTGCTCACCAATATCGCAATAATGGCAAGATATGCTTGACTTATTTTGGCGATGGCGCGTCAAATCAGGGTCAGGTTTATGAATCATTCAACATGGCATCTTTATGGAAACTTCCTGTTTTATATATAATTGAAAATAATGAATATGCCATGGGCACCTCAATTGCACGCTCATCTTCTACAACTGAACTATATCAGCGTGGAAGCTCTTTTGGCATACCTGGCAAACAGGTTGATGGCATGGATATTTTTGCAGTTATGGATGCAGCAAAAGATGCAATAAAATATGTTCGTGATGGCAAAGGCCCAATGATATTGGAGATGAAAACATATCGCTATCGTGGGCATTCAATGTCAGATCCGGCAAAATATCGTTCTCGTCAGGAGGTTGACGATATAAAAGAAACCCGCGACCCAATTGAGCGCTTGAAAAAATTAATTATTGATAAAAAATTTGCCACAGAACAAGAATTAAAGAAAATAGACAAAGATGTGCGTCAGAATATTGCTGATGCAGCTGAAGAGTGCAAATTAAGTCCTGAGCCTGATGAAGGTGAGTTGTGGACTGATATATATGTTGCATAGGAAGGATTATGAAAGAAATTACTGTTAGGGAAGCTTTAAGAGACGCAATGGCAGAAGAAATGCGCAAAGATCCTGATATATTTATCATGGGTGAAGAAGTTGCGCAATATGAGGGAGCTTACAAAGTAACTCAAGGGCTGCTTGCCGAATTTGGCGATAAAAGAGTTATTGATACTCCTATAACTGAACATGGTTTTGCAGGTTTGGGTGTTGGTGCTGCATATACAGGTTTAAAGCCTGTAATAGAATTTATGACGTTTAATTTTGCCATGCAGGCTATTGACCATATAATTAACTCTGCGGCAAAAACTTTATATATGTCAGGCGGTCAGGTTAAGTGCCCTATTGTTTTTCGCGGTCCTAATGGTTCTGCAGCAAGGGTTGGCGCTCAGCATTCACAATGTTATGCAAGCTGGTATGCGCATGTTCCAGGTTTGAAAGTTATTGCGCCATATAGCGCTGCTGATTCAAAAGGCTTATTGAAAGCTGCTATTCGCGATCCAAATCCGGTGATATTTCTTGAGCATGAGTTACTATATGGTGAGAAACATACTGTTCCTGAAAATATTGACGACGATTATATTGTAGAGATTGGTAAAGCTAAGATATTGCGTGAAGGTACTGACGTTACAATGACCTCATATTCTTACCGCTTAAATCACGTTATAAAGGCAGCAGAAGAGCTGGAAAAAGAAGGTATAAGCGTTGAAGTTATTGACCTGCGCAGCCTTCGACCACTTGACACAGAAACTATTATTGAATCGGTAAAAAAGACTCATCGCCTTATAAATGTTGAAGAAGGCTGGCCATATGCTGGCATTGCATCAGAAATTGCATCAGTAGTTATGGAAGAAGCTTTTGATGAGCTGGACGCACCGATTTTACGTGTTACAGGCAAAGATGTTCCTCTTCCATATGCTGCAAATCTCGAAAGCTTGGCATTGCCACAAATTAATGATATTAAAGATGCTGCAAAAGACCTTTGCAACAGAAAGGTATAAAATAATGATAGATGACGATTTAATTTCATTTCGTAGAAGATGTTATCAATTGACTAAGCAAATCCCTAAAGGGAGAGTTGCAACTTATCGTCTAATTGCTGAAGCTCTTGGCGGCAAAGCATATAGAGCTGTTGGCACATCAATGGCAAAAAATCCTGATATACCGGCTACGCCTTGCCATAGAGTTATAAAAAGCAATGGTGAAATTGGCCAATATGCTTATGGCAGCGACAAAAAAAGCCAAATGCTAAATGCCGAAGGCGTTCCTGTTAAGGATAATAAAGTAGTTGATTTTGAAAAATATTTACATCGTTTTGATAAGGATTAGATATGCCTGTTGAAGTAACAATGCCTGCACTTTCTCCAACTATGACCGAGGGCACTTTAGCGCGCTGGGTAAAAAATGAAGGTGATGCTGTTGAGCCCGGTCAGGTTATTGCTGAAATAGAAACTGACAAAGCAACCATGGAAGTTGAAGCCACAGAAGAAGGCGTTATCGGCAAAATATTGGTTGCAAATGGTACGCAAGGTGTTCCTGTAAATGACGTTATTGCCTTATTATTGTTAGATGGCGAAAAAAAAGCTGATTTAGATAAATATAAACCAGCAAAAAAACCTACTAAAACTGAAGCCGAAGAGCCAAAGAAAGAAGAAAAAGCAGCAACGCAAAAGCAAACTCAACCTTCTGCTACAAAAACATTAGCACCAAAATCTGTTCCTACTCCTTCTATTATTTCTACTCCTTCACCTGGTGGAGATAGAGTAATTGCAACTCCGCTTGCAAAGAGAATAGCTAACGATTCTGGTTTAGATTTAAATTCTGTTATTGGAACTGGCCCTCACGGTCGTATTACCAAGTCTGATGTTGAAAATTCAATAAAAACCGGTGGCAATGGCAATGTTTTGCGTCGTAATCCAAATGAGTTTTCAGCAGTTGAAAATAATACTATGCGCAAAGTAATTGCTAATCGCTTGTTAGAGTCAAAACAGCAGGTTCCTCATTTTTATCTTAATATTGATTGCCAGATTGATAAATTACTGGAAACTCGCAAAGATCTAAATGACGCAGCACCTACAAATGACGGAAAACCTTTATATAAGGTTTCGGTAAATGATATGGTGATAAAGGCTGTTGCCATGGCTTTAAAGAAAGTTCCCGAGGCCAATGCCAGCTGGACTGATGATGCTATACTTATGTATAATAATGTAGATATATCAGTAGCTGTTGCAATTGATGGTGGCTTGATTACGCCGATTATACGCAATGCCGATCAGAAAAAGGTTCCAACAATTTCTTCTGAAATGAAAGATTTGGCAGCAAGAGCAAAATCTGGAAGTTTGTTGCCAGAAGAATTCCAGGGTGGAGGTTTCTCAATTTCTAATCTTGGTATGTATGGAGTTAAGAATTTCAATGCTATTATTAATCCGCCACAAGGATGTATTTTAGCAGTTGGTTCTGGCGAAAAGCGTGCTGTTGTAAATGGCGATGACATAAATATAGCTACTATAATGACAGTTACCCTATCATGTGACCATCGCGTTGTTGATGGAGCTGTAGGCGCACAATTTTTAGCTGCATTTAAGTCATATATTGAAAAACCTGTGACAATGTTTATTTAAGTTATGACCACATTACAAGGATCAAATTTTAAGCTGCGTCCATTTTCGCAATTAGATGCCATTCCTCTGGTGTCTTTGATGAATACTAAATCGATTGCAAAATATACTACTATTGACCTGCCATGGAAAATAGAAACATCTAAATGGTGGATTTCATTTATCACTGACGCGGCGCTTAGAAAACCACTGCCGGAAATTCATTTTGTTATAGATATTGACGGCTATATTGCTGGCGCTTTGGGAATAATAAATATTGATGGCCATAAATCAGAAATTGGCTATTGGATGGCTGATGAATATATGAGCAAAGGAATAATGACCGAAGCGGTTGGTATAGTTACAGAATATGGCTTAAATAATTTGAAATTAAAGCGTATTTTTGCACCGGTGCTGACATTTA
>JAOIVE010000050.1 GCA_028223895.1 Rickettsiales bacterium | reverse complement strand
CATCACTTAAGAAATTCTCAGGACTTATATTTAATGCCTCTTCATATGACTTTCTTGCAAAATTTAATTCTTCTAATTTCTTTGATAATTCCTCTGTGTCAGACATGTCCTTATAGTTTTCAAAATGATTATTAGCCTCACTAATCTTTTGATCGAAATTTTTTTTTGTAAGATCTTTTCTGACTTGCACTTGCACTTCAGATACTATTTCAGTTATTTCGCTTTCTGATAGACTACTTATTGGTTCTTTTGCATCTTCCTTGGACATGGCTTTTCCTAACTGAGAGTTTTTTGTAAATAATACAAATAAATGGCTTTTATTACAATAATGTGAATTTATTGAATGTTTTTTACTTTTAATTGCCCGTCATAAAACGATATATTTTTTACTATTGTGCAAAACTCTGAACAAGGCTTGAAGTTATTAGTAGCCAACCATCAATAAGAACAAAAAATACAATCTTGAAAGGTAAAGATATAAGTACAGGAGGTAGCATCATCATTCCCATAGCCATTAGTGTTGAAGCTACAACCATATCTATAATTAAAAATGGTATGAAAATTAAAAACCCTATCTCAAAAGCTCGGCGCAATTCACTAATCATAAATGAAGGTATTAATACCCTAAAAGGTATGTCATCAGCGGTTTTTATATCTTCAAGTGATGCATAATTAGAAAAGAAAGATAAGTCAGATTCACGTGTGTTTTTTATCATAAATCTGTGAAATGGAGAAAAAATAGGCTCAATTGCCTGTTCTTCGGTAATTTTTTCATCAATTAGTGGTTTTATTCCATTTTGATATGATTCATTAAATACTGGCTGCATAATGAAAAATGTAAGAAATAATGCCAGGCTTATCAATACAGTATTGGGAGGAGTTTGCTGCAATCCAAGGGCGGTTCTTATAAAAGATAAAACAATAACAATTCTTGTAAAAGAAGTTACCATTACCAATATTGAAGGTGCGAGGCTAAGAACAGTAATTATAGCAAATAGCTGAATTATTTTTGATGTTGTTTGCCCACTTCCATCACCCATATCAATATTAATACTTTGGGCAAAAGATAAATCCGGAGCAATAGTTACACCAATAGCCCAGCAGAAAAATAAAAATATAATCTTTTTTGTCATATTATTTTTTAGTCTTTATATTTGTTTCAATAATATAGCTACTATTATAACCAATCATCACTAAATGCTCGGCATCGTCCCTTCTTAACAGAACAAATTTATTTCTTTGGTCGATCGGCAAGGTTTCTATAATGTTAAGGCGGCGGTCTTTTTTTGTAGAAACAAAACCGTTATGTATAGATAGCTTTTTAATAATTACCGCAATTATGCCAATAAGACCCAAAACAAAAATAAGAGCTAGCACTGCCTTTAGGTATATGTCCATTATTAATAATTTCCTGTTATTCTGTGTTAGCGGGCTTTTTAGTAACTAATGCAGAGCTGTTTCCATAGGCATTATGAGCATTTTGATATTTATTCATATCAACTATTTCATTTTCAATATCATCTTTACGCTTCTGCAATTTTGTAGAAATTTCAGTAAGGGTTATAATGAGTTTCTCTAATTTAGGCTGTAATTCTTTTGCTTCGTTAGGATCCAAATTTGTAACATCGTTACATATTTTTTGAACATTTTGCTCCATTTCAGTAGTGTCGGTAGCAATTCCTGTTTCAAGTGCATTAAGGGCGTTGTCAAGCTGATCCCATACTTTTACCAAAAGCTGTTCTATTTGTTGTTTAGACATATCGCTCTCTCTTTTAAATATTTTTTATGAAGCTAATTATTGATAGCAGTTTATTTTGCTATGGTAAAATAAAAACATGTGCCTAAATCTTCTTCAGATTCATACCATATTTTTCCGCCGTGATTTTCCACTATTTTTTTTGCAAATGCAAGGCCTGCGCCCATGCTTCCATCTTCTATTTCAGGGGTTAGTCTTTGCAGAAGCGAAAACACTAATTTGCGATAGAGATGATCTAAGCCGATGCCGTTATCTTTTATATAAAATTGAAAATGGCTGCCCTCATCTTTGACGCCTATATCAATAATTGGAGGTTTTTCAGGACAGAATTTTATCGCATTATCGATCATAGAAGAAAATAATATTAAAATCTGATCTTCATTAGCCTTTATTGTGGGTAACTTATCAGATCTGATTTCTGCTTTTCTTAGGTTAATTAAATCTTTTAAATCTTCTGTTACTTTTGCTAAAATAGCGTTGCAATCTACTGATTCTTTATTTTCTTTATAATTTACAAGATGTGAGTATTTTCTAAGAATCTCAACCCTTTTTATAACTGTTTCATTGCATTTTATAACATCGGATATTTTTGATATGTTTTTGCCAGATTGGTCTTCTATATATTCATTGCAATATATTATTGCCTGCCTTAATGGGTCTTTTAATTCATGAGATGCCAGATGTGCAAAAAGTTCAAAATCTTCTGATATACAGATTAGCTTTTTTAACAGTTCTTCTTTTGATAAATCATTGAATTTATCGCTGGAATTTTCCATAACCTTACCTAGCTGATTTCTTCAAAATATTCTTTTGCATATTTTTCAATCATTTTTCTAAGTTGGCTGAAACGAGCTGGCTTTTCCATATAGTTAGTCATGCCAGATTTCTGCCATAATTTAGAAGAAACTTCATTTCTTGATTCTGTCATTGCGATAATAATGGGGAGTTTCATATTTATATAAAATGGGGTAGGGACTCTTTTATTTAATGATCTTATCTGAGATGATGCTTCATAACCATCCATGCCGGATAATTTTGTATCCATGAAGATTATGTGATAATAATTTGTTTTTATTTTATTTATCACCTCTTCCCCTGTTTGGGCTGTATCAACCTTGCACCCTAATTTTGTAAGCTGTTTTTTTGCCTTTTCACGGTTATTAACATTGTCATCAACAAAAAGGACGTTCCACGACTCTAATATAGATTGAAATGAATCTTTACGGTTGGCGGTAAATACAACATTCTTATTATTTCCATCAATTTTTAATTTACTATTATATTCTTTTATTCTTTCCTCAGGAGTTTTAGAGGCAAGCATTTTTTTGTAATGTCTATAGTTACTAATGCATTCAATTACTTTTCCTCTTGTGAAAGGCTTTGTTATATAACCAATGGCGCCGCGTTTTTTTGCCATTTCCACATCAGTTGAAATTGAACTTGAAGTTAGCATTACAACATATGCTTCGGGATCATAGCTAATTATCTCGGGTAGTAAATCAAGGCCGCTCATATCTGGAAGGCCTATATCAAGCAGCACTATATCAGGGCAAATTTCTTTGAATTTTTTTAGGCCAGTTTGTGCATCAGGAGCGCTTGATTTTATACATCCTTCAAAAACTTCCAGAGCCATACTTCTGAAATTTTCATTATCTTCTATTATTAAAACTGATGTTTCTGATTCGCTCATATTCTACTTTTTATTATGCTTAAGATATTTTTCAACTGAGTCTTTTATTTGTTTGCGCGAAAAAGGCTTAACAATATAACCATTTGCGCCTTTTGAGACAGCTTTTTGTACATCTGCTGTTATATTGCTTTTTGTCAGCATAATTACAAAATTTTCTGATGTATCAATTGCATCAAGAAAGTCATAACCAGTGCCGTCTGGTAAATTTATATCTAAAAATATTATGTTGGGATTATAGAGTTTCAGGCTTCTTAAAGCTTCTTTTACCGTTTTTGCTTTATATGTTATATATTCACTTAGCATGCCGGTTGCTATGTTCATGAACATTTCATCATCTTCAACAACCAAAACTGATATAAGTTCCTGAACATCTTCTTTTGGCATAATCCAAGTCCTTCCTGATACTCTTAACCTATAGTATCTTTCATTTTCATTTATATTTGGTTAACAAAGTGTTTTTAATGCGCAACTTTGACTTGCCAATTATAAAATAAGGTAAAAATACTATTTAATATGCCTGTTTTTTTAAATTTCATTAATGAATTTTTTAAGAGTATCTTCTACTGACTCTCCTTTTATTGGCTTGCTAATATAATCATCCATTCCGGCGGCAATACATGCTTCTCTATCTCCATTTAAAGCATTTGCTGTAACGGCAATAATTGGAATACGTCCATCAGAGCTCTGTTCTATTTCGCGAATAGCCTTTGTTGCTTCATAGCCGTCCATTATTGGCATTTGTATGTCCATTAGAATAAGGTCGTATTGAGATTCTTTATATTTAGAAAGAGCCTCCATGCCATCACTTGCAACATCAACTACGCATCCCATAAGCTCAAGAATCTCTTTTGTAAGCTCCTGATTAACAAAATAATCCTCAGCTACAAGAACTTTGGCTCCATTAAAATTTGCCGTTATCTTTTTTAAAGTCATATTATTTAATTCACATATTTTGTTATAATTTTATTGTAATATTTTTTATAAGTTTCGTAAAGAATCAATAGGTTATAAGATCATTTATTGTTTGTTTAATTTAATTTTAAACCAAAAAACCGAGCCTTTGCCGATATCGCTTCTTACCCCTAAGCTGCCTTGCATGAGTTCAACAAGTTGTTTGCAAATTGCAAGTCCCAGCCCTGTTCCACCAAACTGGCGTACTGTTGACACATCTGCCTGTGCAAATTTGTCAAAAATTGATTTTAATTTATCTTTGGCAATTCCTATGCCGCTATCTTTTACTTCAAAAAGATATGTAACCGAACTCTTTGTTTCTTTTACCGCTGTTACATCTATTTTGACATATCCCTGACTTGTAAATTTAACCGCATTTCCGGCCAAATTAATAAGAATTTGTTTAAATCTAAGAGGGTCTATTTTTACATCAGAGTGAATATTTTTATCGTAATTAACGCTAAAATCTATTTTATTCTGCTGTATCTTAGGAGAAAGAATTGAGTAAACCTCATCTATCAATTTTGTAATTGAATATGGGATTTCTTCTAAAGACATTTCTCCTGCTTCTATTTTAGATATATCTAAAATATCGTTAATAAGAGCCAATAGCATTTCACTGGAATTATATATTTTATTGGCATAATTATCCTGTTTTTCGGTCAACTCAGTATTCATAAGTAGCTCAGTCATTCCCATAACTGCATTAAGTGGGGTGCGTATCTCATGACTCATATTTGCCAGAAAAGCACTTTTTGACTGATTTGCTTTTTCAGCCTCATCTTTGGCTCTTAGCATTTCATAATGCGCCCATTCCAGCCTGTCAGTATATTTCATAATATCTTCATCTGACTTTTTTTGTTCTGTAATATCACGAATAACGCATATAATTATTATATTATCATCTTCTTCTGTTGCGTTAATTCCTATCTCGATGGGAAATGTATTTTTATCTTTGTGGATGGCATTAATTTCTTTTTTATCCCCTATAGTTGTTGGCTGCCCAATTCTTGCAGGATTTTTCAGAAATTTACTAAGTTCAGTATGGTGTATAGATGCAATCAGGGTGCTTATATTTTTTCCTATTACTTCATCGCAATCATAGCCAAATATACGCTCAGCAGAAGGATTGAAAGACTCTATTATTCCCTTGGAATCTATCGTTATGACGGCGTCTGATATATTATCTAATATAAGTCTGAGATGCTTCTGACTATAAAAACTATTTTTTTCTTTGCTGC
>JAOIVE010000005.1 GCA_028223895.1 Rickettsiales bacterium | reverse complement strand
GCCGTAACTCAGGATTAGATTCTATATTTGCTGCATTTTTATATGCATCTCTTGCTTGTTTCATAGTGTCCAGTGCACTATCTGTATTAATATTACTTAGTTCACTATTAGCGTCACCCAACTGAATATACAAACTGCAAAGTTCTTGTGGGTCTTTATCTTCATTAACTTCATTAATTTTTGTTTGGATTTCAGATATAGTATTATTAAGCTCTTCAGCCCTTGATAAAGTACCTTGTGATGGAACACCTTCTGATGAAGTACTTCGTGAATTTGATGAATCTTCTTTAGACATTACTCTTCCCAATTTATTATTTTTATGAGAAACATAAATACATGGACTTTATTACATATATATAACAAAAAGATTAGGTTATTAAAATATATTTTTCTAACCTGCCGATAAATAATATAAGAAAGGAAAACTAAACTTTCTGCCCTCTAAGGGAGTCGCCTATATGTTTATTCATTCTGCGCTCAATAAAAGCAGATGCAGTTTTTTCCAACAAGTCCATTTCAGATTGAACTTTTGCTCTGTCAGTGCCATCAAGGGCGTCTTTTAGATCTTTAATTTTATGATCTATATCATCTCCCTCATTGCCATTAAGTAAGACAGAATCAACTTCTATGGCTTTTTCTATGGCATTAAGAACAGCCTGCGCTTCAATTTTAGCTTCGCTAAGAAGGCGCTCTTGCATATCTTCTTTTGCATGGACCATTGAGCTGCGCAGCATATTTTCAATATCGCCGCTTTTTAAACCATATTCAGGCCTAACCTCAACAATTTGCTGTACGCCGCTGGTTTCTTCCTGAGCAGATACAGTAAGCAAACCATCAGCATCAACATTAAATGTCACCTTAACTCTTGCCGCACCTGCTGGCATTGGCGGTATACCTTTAATATCAAACTCAGCTAATATACGATTCTGACTCGCCATCTCGCGCTCGCCTTGAGCTACCTTTATTTTCATCGCCGTCTGGCCATCTTTATGGGTAGTAAACTCCTGGGCGCGAGCAACAGGTATAGGCGTATTACGCGTTATTACTTTTTCCATTAACCCGCCCATAGTTTCCAGACCAAGAGATAAAGGAATCACATCAAGCAACAAGTGATTTCCACCATTTATCAGGCCATCAGCCTGAATTGCTGCCCCGCAGCATACAACCTCATCGGGATTAACATCATCTAAAGGTTTCTGCTTAAAAAACTCTTCAACTTCAGCTTTTATCAAAGGCACTCGGCTTGATCCACCCACAAGAACAACGCCCTGAACATCATCTAAATTTATATCAGCATCACTTACTGCCTGTTTACATAAATCAATTGTTGCATTCACATATGGCAATATAGCTCTTTGGAAATCTTCTAACTTTACATCAAATGAAAAATCATCACCTTCTATATTTACATCCCATTTTAACTGATCAAGCTGGCTAAGTTTTTCTTTTACTATACGCGCTTGTGCAATTAAATCGGCCAAAACTTCCTGATCCAAATTAACTGACTTATTTTTTTGATTTTTATATTCCCAAAGCAATAATTCCACCAACTCTTTGTCAAAATCATCGCCGCCAATCTGAGTAGTACCTCCGGTTGCTAAGACCTGAAAAACCCCCTTAGTCATTTTTAATATTGAAATATCAAAAGTTCCGCCACCTAAGTCATATACCGCATATATACCCTCTGCCTTTTTATCTAAACCATAAGCTAAAGCAGCGGCGGTTGGCTCGTTTACAAGGCGCAAAACCTCCAAGCCTGCCAGCTTTGCAGCATCTTTTGTTGCATTGCGCGCAGAATCATCAAAATATGCAGGAACGGTAATCACAGCCTTTGTAACTTCTATTTGTAATGCATCAGATGCAATATTCTTCAATGATTTTAATATTTCTGCCGAAATATCTATTGGCGTTTTAGCCTGACCATCAATATTTAATTTTATTAATTTATTATCTTTGTTCTCTATAATTTCATATGGATATTGCCCTGATATTGGCTTTATATCGTCAACTCCCCGTCCCATAAGGCGCTTTATGGAATGAATAGCCTTGTCCTGCCCTTTAGCTCTATGTCCGGTTATAGCCTGACCTTTAACATAAGATACAATTGATGGATGAAGCCGATTGCCATTTTTATCGGCAATAATTTCAATCTTATCGTCTTTTTTAACCGATATTAATGAGTTTGTAGTTCCTAAATCGATTCCTACTGCAATTTCATCTTTTTGGCTATGAGGTTCAGGAGTTTGTCCAGGCTCACATATTTGTAATAAGGTCATATTTATTTTATCTGCTGTTTTATTTCTTCAATGTACTTTTCTATATAGCGCAAATTTATAACGCTTTGAGCCGCTTGCGTCAAATCACCATCGGTAAAATCTTTTTTTATCTTGGCAATCAGCTCTTGTTTTTCGCTATCTGCACTTATCAAAAGTTCGCGCAATTTGTCTTTATCTACACATTCCGAAAGCTCATCACGCTGCTCCATTACTCTAATAAGCAATTCCTGCGAAGGTTTAACATTTGCATCATCGCAATTTACCTTTATACCCTCTAAAGACAGCATATATTGAGCGCGCTTGCGTGGATCTTTCAAAATATTATATGCCTGATTTACCTCAACGCTATTTTGTGTTGCTGCCAACTTTTCAGCATCACTTTTTCCTGTAAAGCGGTCAGGATGCCATTGGCTTTGGCAGGCAAAATAATTTTCTTCCAATTTCTTTAAATCTAAATCAAAAGATTTTTGCAAAGATAATATTTCAAATAAGTTTTCTGGTTTCTTTGTCATATTTGTTAAATTTTCTATTTTTATTAGAAGAAGGTTCGGTAGCGGATATGAAGATAAAGCAGATAAAAAAGAGCGCCTTTTTAAACAGTAAAACTTTCACCGCAGCCGCATCTACCCTTTTCATTAGGATTAGTGAATGTAAATCCCGACTTCATTTTCTCTTCTTTATAATCCATCTCAGAGCCTAAAAGATACATAATTGCCTTTGGATCTATCAATATTTTAACATCTTCATCCAACTCAATTACCTCGTCAAATTCGCTAATTTCATCGGCATATTCGATAGTGTATGATAGCCCAGAGCAGCCGCCGGATTTAACGCCAACCTTAATTCCGGCAGATGGCTTTCCACGCTGCCCCAGCAGCGACTTTACTCGCTCTAATGCAACATCTGTTACTGTTATTGGTGCAAATTTTGCTGCCGCTGACATAACTTAAAACCTATTTCTTACCTTGATAATCATCAATTGCCGCTTTAATTGCATCTTCTGCTAATACTGAGCAATGAATTTTAACCGGAGGTAGTGCCAATTCTTCTGCAATATCAATATTCTTGATTTCCTTTGCAGCCTCTAAAGTCTTACCTTTAACCAATTCTGTTATCAATGATGATGAAGCAATTGCAGAACCACAGCCAAAAGTTTTAAAACGAGCATCTTCAATAACGCCATCTTTAACTTTAATCTGTAATTTCATCACATCACCACATGCCGGAGCACCAACAATGCCAGTACCAACATCGCCTTCGCTTTTATCAAAAGAACCAACATTTCTAGGGTTCTCATAATGATCTATAACTTTTTCACTATATGCCATTTTATTATCTCCTTTTTAATACCTAATTACTAATGTGCAGCCCATTTAATCGAACTTATATCAATACCCTCTTGAGCCATTTCCCATAAAGGACTCATTTCACGCAATTTATTTATCGCTCCTACAACTTTTTCAATTGCAAAGTCAATTTCTTCTTCTGTAGTAAAACGTCCAATTCCAAATCTTATTGATGTGTGAGCCAATTCTTCGCCAACACCAATTGCCTTTAATACATAAGAAGGCTCTAAACTTGCAGATGTACAGGCCGAACCCGAACTTACCGCCAAATCTTTGATTGCCATTAACATTGATTCGCCTTCAACATAAGCAAAGCTCAAATTAAGATTACCTGCAATGCGCTGCTCTTTATCGCCATTAAGATATATGTCAGCTATATTCTGCGTGATGCCGTCATATAATTTCTGCGTTAAATATGAAATACGCTTAGTATCTTCTTGCATATCTTTGCCGGCAATATTTGCAGCTTCACCTAAACCTACTACCAAAGGAGTAGGTAAAGTTCCAGAACGCAAACCTCTTTCCTGACCACCACCATTTATTAATGGTACAATTCTAACCCTTGGGCGACGACGCACAAAAAGAGCGCCAACCCCTTTTGGACCATAAATTTTGTGACCTGAAATACTCATCAAATCAATATTCATATCATTTACATCAAGAGGAATCTTTCCAAATGCCTGCGCGGCATCAGTATGGAAAAATACTCCTTTCTCACGACATATTCTGCCTATTTCCTTAATTGGCTGAATAACCCCAATCTCATTATTAACGGCCATCACCGATACTAAGGCTGTTTCATCTGTAATTGCAGCCTTTAAAACTTCCAAATCAACCAGACCATTTTTTTCAACCGGTAAATATGTAACTTTAAAGCCTTCGCGCTCAAGATATCTACAGCTATCGATCACACATTTATGTTCTGTAGATACAGTTATTATATGCTTTTTCTTCTCACCATAAAAATGGGCAACGCCTTTTATAGCCTCATTATTAGCTTCAGTTGCACCAGAGGTAAAAATAATTTCCTTTGGACTGGCGCCTATTAAATCAGCAATTTGCTCACGCGCATTATCAACTGCGGCTTCTGCTTCCCAGCCATAAGCATGACTGCTTGAATGCGGGTTGCCGAATTTTTCCATAAAATAAGGTTTCATTGCCTCAAAAACACGCGGATCCATTGGCGTTGTCGCTTGATAATCCATATATATCGGTGTCTTAATTTTTTTACTCATAACTTTCCTATGCTACCTTTTTCATTCTTGTTCTTTCATAGAGGCTTTTCCAGGCATCTATGAACTTATTAACATCATCTTTGCATGTTTTGTGCCCCAAACTCACTCTTATTGCACAATTTGCTATTTCAGGATTAACCTCCATAGCCCTTAAAACATGCGATGACTCAACCTTGCCAGAAGAACAGGCCGAACCTGCGCTTACGGCAATATTGTTCATATCAAAATATATGATCTGATTCTGGCTTGAAACCTCAGGCATAGTTATATAGCTGGTATTTTTAAGCCTATCCTCATCCTTACCTATAATCACACTATCTTGACAATATTCTTGTATGTTATCTTCTAAATAATTACGTAAATTTTCTATATCATTATGATATTGCAAATTATCCATCACCGCTGAAAAACCATAAATTGCGGCAATATTTTCAGTACCCGGGCGCATATTTTTCTCCTGCCCACCACCTGTTAAAAGAGGGTTTAAGGATATATTTTTACGCGCTATCAATGCAGCAACTCCTTGAGGCCCTCCAATTTTATGGGAAGATATTGTCATCATATCAGCACCCAAATCCTGAAGGTTAACTTCCATCTTGCCAAATGCCTGCACTGCATCAACATGCACAACAGCACCAAATTCTTTAGCGACTTCAACAATTTCTTTTATTGGTTGAATAATTCCCGTCTCATTATTTGCCAACATAACTGATATCAGGCTCTTGCCATCAATAGCCTGCAATATTCTTCTTAAAGCCTCAATGCTCACCTTTCCGCAAGGTTTAACCGGTATTATAGAGCTATCTTTATGGGCTTTTAAAACTGACGGATGCTCAATGGCAGATACCAAAATATTTTCACCCTTGAAGCCTTTTATCGCCATGTTATTAGCTTCAGTTCCAGATGAGGTAAATATTATCTCAAAGCCTTCGGCAGATACTAATTTGCGTAATTTTTCTCTTGTATCTTCAATTATTTTCTTTGCTTTTTGACCATATGCATGCACTGAAGAGGCATTTAATGGCTCTTCAATAATCTCAATCATCGCCTGCTTTGCTTGCGGCAATAAAGGAGATGTTGCATTATAATCTAAATAAACCCTATCCATTTTTGATTGATACCACTTTTTGTTTATTAACCAAATTATCGCTATTTCCGCATACATCAGCTAATGTTATAGCGCTTAAGTAATTATCTATTTGCTTTCCTAAACCAACCCATAATTTATGAGTAACGCATTTTGCATTTTCTCCTAAACAGCTATGGCCATCCTTGCATCTGGTCATTTTTATTGATTCGTCAACTGCTGTTACAATATCTGATATTATAATATCACTACCCTTACTATTCATAACATAGCCACCGCCAGGCCCTCTTACAGATTTTACGATACCTGCGCGACGCAATTTCATAAATATTTGCTCCAAATAGTTTAAAGTTATTCCCTGACGCTCGGCAATATCAGACAATGAGACAGGTTTATCTGTCTTTTGCATAGCTAAATCAACCATAGCCATCACCGCATATCTGCCTTTCGTTGTTAAATTCATAACCTCAACCTATTTTTCCAACTCTTTTACACGCTTTTGCAATTGGTTTAACTGCTTTACAAGCTTTTCTATGTCGCGCTTATTAGGATCAATATCCTCATATTCACTTGCATAAGCAGAAAAACTATCTTCAGATTTATCCTCTTTAGTCACGTGTTTTTTAGTTCTCCTTGCCGGAACTCCAACCATTGTTTGTCCTGCTTCCACATCCTTTAAAACAACCGCATTGGAACCTATTTTGGCATAATCTCCTACCTCTATTGGCCCTAACAGCTGCGCTCCTGCTCCTATAATCACATGGTTACCAATTTTTGGATGACGCCTCTTGCCTTTTTTAAGCGATACGCCTCCCAAAGTAACGCCGTGATACATAGTCACGTCATCTTTTATTATAGCGGTTTCTCCTATCACAACTCCCATTCCGTGATCTATAAAAAACCTCTTTCCAATCACTGCACCCGGGTGAATTTCTATGCCCGATATCCAGCGAGCAAATTGCGACAAAACACGCGCAACCAGCTTAAAATTCTTCTTCCACAACCAATGAGATACTCTATACCACATGATTGCATGCAAACCAGGATAGCACAAAAAAACCTCTAATCTCGATCTTGCAGAAGGGTCCCTGTCAAAAAAAGAGTCAATATCCTTAAATACCATCCTAAATCCTTGCAATTTCTGCTCTTTGATATATAAGCATTCTTGCACCCTTATACCTAGTATACAGTGCTTAGATATAATAACCTAGTAAAATAGTCAAGTATTTAAATATGGCAGAAATATTAATTAATGGACCAGAAGGTCGTCTTGAAGGACGTTATCATCAAAGTGAGAAGAAAAATGCACCCGCTGCAATAGTTCTTCATCCGCATCCGCTGCATGGCGGAACTATGAATAATAAGGTTACTTACCATATTTATCATGCTTTTGCCCGCAATGGTTTTTCAGTGTTGCGCTTTAATTTCCGCGGAGTTGGCAAATCTCAAGGTGTTTTTGATCATGGTATTGGCGAATTAAGTGATGCAGCTTCTGCTTTAGACTGGCTGCAATTACAAAATGAAAATGCTTCATCGTTCTGGATGGGAGGCTTTTCTTTTGGTTCTTGGATTGGTATGCAATTATTAATGCGTCGTCCTGAAATAGAAGGCTTCATATCTGTATCTCCTCCTGCTGGCAATTGTGACTTTAACTTTCTTTCACCTTGCCCTGCTCATGGAGCTATCATACAAGGCGATAAGGATAGTATTGTTGATGAATCCGATGTTTCCAAGCTGGTTAACAAGCTTTCTCGTCAGAAAAACGCCGGTATTGATTATCGTGTAATTTTAGGTGCTGATCACTTTTACCGCAACTATCTGGAAGATCTAAACTTCCACATGGATGAATATATTAAAAATAGGCTCAAGAATGATGCTACAAAGCCTAAGCGCGTGAAGCCTGACAGAAGACGCCGCCAGACAATTTCTGTGCAACCCCTGTAGTTTTAGGGAATGTTATAGGTAAATTTTTGATGGAGCGTACAGCTAAATATGCAAATGCCTGCGCTTCTATCATATCTCCATCTATTTGCATCTCATCAATGGAAATTACATCCACACCAACTTTTTCTTCAAGCCACCCCATTATGGCCTTATTTTTGCGACCTCCACCTGCTATTACCCATTTTATAGGCTTATGGGAAAAGAAATCTAATGATTTGGCAATAGATTCTGCAGTGCAGGCAGTTAAAGTTGCAACTCCATCTTCCAACGAGAGACCACTTACATCTATATTAAAGCTATTTCTATCGAGCGACTTTGGTGGTATTTTTGCAAAATATGGATCTGATAAGAATCTTTCCACAATATTTTTATCAATCACACCTTTTAAGGCAATGTTACCTTCATCATCATAATTACCGATATTTGCCTTTCTTATTAAATCATCTATCAAAGCGTTACCCGGCCCTGTATCAAAAGCCAAAAGATCATCATCTTCGCTTCCTATATAGGTCACATTTGAAACCCCGCCAATATTTACAAACACTACCGGTTTATTTAAATCTTTTGCTAATATTTTATGATATATTGGTACAAGAGGAGCGCCTTGTCCGCCATTTTCTACATCCAGACTTCTTAAATCATACACCACATCTATAGATGTAGTTTCAGCCAGCAATCTGCCGTCGCCTATCTGCCAGGTTTGATTTTCTTCTGGCTTATGCAAAATTGTATGACCGTGAAAACCAATAACATCTATATCTTTAGCCGATAAATTAGCTTTATCAAGAAGTTCATATACTATCTGGGCGTGGATTTCCGTTAAATCACTTTCAAGCTTTTCTATATTTCCGACACCTTTATACGCATTGAAAATATCTTCTCTTATATTTTCTGGATATATATATGATGAGCAATATGGCAAAATCTCAATATTTATATGGCCATCAGTTTTTATAATAGCAGCATCAACGCCATCGGCAGATGTTCCACTCATTAAACCTATTGCCAGATATTCATTCTTCATGTTTTCTCATATATATAATTAATTTATCATCATAATATAAAAAAGGGCGCCAGAAATAAAGCGCCCTTAAAAATGTAAAAATCACAAAATAATAACTAGGTAATTTTAACAGTGCCTATAATCTTGCCCATATACGCTTTTTAGCAATATAGAATAATATTGTAAATATAAGCAAATATATTAAAGCTTTTGCACCCATTCTTTTACGCTTTTGCATCTCAGGCTCCGCCGCCCATTGCAGGAAAGATACCAAATCTTTAGACATTTGATCTACAGAAGCTTCCGTTCCATCTTCATACTCAACAGCGTCAGCAAATAAAGGCGCAGGCATGGCAATCTGCCCACCTGGGAAATATTTATTATAATGCATTCCTGCACCCAATTTTACATCCGCAGGAGCATCAGAGTATCCAGTCATAAGTGAATATAGATAGTTAGCACCATCAGGACGTGCTTTAATAATCAAAGATAAATCAGGTGGCAAAGCTCCACCATTACTAGCTCTTGCAGCCTGGTCGTTAGCAAAAGGAGCAACAAATTTATCTGATAATCTACCAGGACGCTCAAACATATCGCCGTCATCATTTGGCCCATCAACAACCTGAGCATCAGCAGCTATAGCTTTTGCAGCAGCTGGGCTAAATCCGATTTCTTCTAAATTACGATATGCAACACGCTTAAGAGAATGGCAAGATGCACAAACTTCTTTATATACCTTGAATCCACGCCTTGCAGATGCACTATCAACAGTTCCAAATAACCCATCAAAAGACCAATCTTGCTTTTTAAGCTTAACTTCAGAACCGGCTGCATTTGCATTGCTTGCAGATACAAATACTACCATCAATAATAATATAATGTTTTTCATCTTATTATTTCCCCTCACATGCAGCGCTGATAGATTCAGGCAATGGTTTTGTCTTCTCAATTTTGCCCAATAAAGGTAAAAAGAAAAGGAAATATGCAAAATAATATAAAGTAGCAAAGCGTGCCAATATTACATATATGCCTTCAGCAGGCTTTCCGCCAAGCCATCCTAAGAATACAAAATTTGCTATAAATAACCAATATACAGGCTTGAACAGAGTTCTATATGCGCCAGACTTAACTTTAGAAGTGTCTAACCATGGCAAAGCAAATAATATCAAAATAGAGCCAAACATGAATAATACACCACCAAGTTTATCAGGTATCGCACGCAAGATCGCATAAAATGGCAGGAAGTACCACTCAGGAACGATATGTGCAGGCGTAACCATTGGGTCAGCAGGAATATAGTTATCAGGATGCCCTAAATAATTTGGCTCATAGAACACAAAATATGCAAATAATATGAAGAAGAATCCAAACCCTACAAAATCCTTAACAGTATAATATGGGTGGAAAGGAATAGTATCCTTTTGAGTTTTAACTTCAACACCAGTTGGGTTATTAGAGCCGTGAATATGTAAAGCTACTATATGTAAAATTACTAAACCAACTATTATAAATGGCACTAGGTAATGCAAAGAGAAAAATCTGTTAAGCGTTGGATTATCAACAGAATAGCCACCCCAAAGGAAAGTAACTATGCTATCACCAACCACCGGAATCGCTGAGAAAAGATTAGTAATAACAGTTGCTCCCCAATAGCTCATTTGTCCCCAAGGAAGAACATATCCCATAAAGGCTGTAGCCATCATAGCAAGGAAGATCAATATGCCGAACCACCATAAAAGCTCACGCGGAGCTTTATATGATCCATAATACATCCCGCGAGCCATATGCGCATATACTACAAAAAAGAACATTGACGCACCAACAGCATGAATATATCTGATTAACCAACCATAATTAACATTACGCATAATATTTTCCACACTATCAAACGCATGATCAACATGCGGCGTGTAGTGCATAGCAAGAAATATGCCGGTAATTATCTGTATAACCAGTGCTATACCTGCTATTGAACCAAAACTCCAAGCATAGCTCAGATTCTTTGCAACTCTATACTCACCCATATGCTTCATGAATGAAAAAACCGGCAGTCTATAATCTATCCAGTCTATAATTGCATTGCTTTTTTTTGACTTACTCATGCTATTTAACCAATCTTTATAATTTCATCACTTACAAATTCATATGGAGGAACTGGTAGGTTCTTTGGCGCAGGGCCACGACGAATTCTACCTGAAATATCATAATGTGAACCATGGCAAGGGCAGAACCACCCACCATAATCACCACTATTTCCAAGAGGAACACATCCTAAATGCGTGCAAACTCCTAAAACAACCAGCCATTCATCCTTACCTGCTTTTACGCGATCACTATCAGATTCAGGATCTGGCAGATTTGCCATATTTTCAGATTGCGCTTTTTTAATTTCAGCCTCTGTTCTTCTGCGAATAAAGACTGGCTTACCGCGCCACTTAACTCTAATCATCTGACCAGGCTCTACTGATCCAATATTTACTTCCGTAGAGGCCAAAGCCAATACATCTGCTGCTGGATTAAGAGAGTCAACTAATGGCCACACAAAAGATGCGGCGCCAACACCCGCAACGGCACTTGCTGTAAGTACCATAAAATCACGGCGGGTCTTACCCTTATTTTCTTTACTTACCGACATATGATAAACCTAATAATATCGTATTTAAAAATACTTCATCGTGTGTATAATCAAATTATCAATAAAAATCCAGTAGAAATTTTTTAACAATGCCTATGCCCAGAATTGCTTTATACCAGCCAGATATAGCCCAGAATCTTGGAACCACTCTAAGAACCGCAGCTTGTTTTGGCTTTGACGTTGATATTATTGAACCTTGCGGATTTCCATTTGATGATAAAAAATTTCGTCGGGCAGGCATGGATTATATTGATAATGTTAAATATATACGCCATCGCAGTTGGGAATCTTTTTTAGAAGAAAATAAAAATAGCAGAATAATTTTATTATCATCCAAGGCAATTAAACCATACTCATCCATTGAATATAAAAATAATGATATATTACTATTTGGCCGTGAATCTGCCGGAGTTCCGCAAGATGTATCTGATGCATGTAATGAGCTTGTAACCATACCCATGAAAGAAGGAATGCGCTCTTTAAATGTAGCAGTATCTGTAGGAATAGTTGTTGGCGAAGTTGCCCGGCAAATTGGAATATAATTTTACCGATTAATTTGTGGACATATTTATTAACAAGCTGCTATCATTTGAGATTCTGCTATAGGGGGAAGCATGAGTGACAATAAAACAGTCTCTGTAAATGACGTATTGCGTGCCGGGGCTGAATCTTATGAAAAAGGTAATTTTGAATATTCTGCAGGCCTTGCAAAAAGAATAATCGAACAATTTCCTGATGATGTTAACGCTCTATATCTTGCCGGCATGTCTTATTTTCAAATGCAGGAATTTAAATTATCATGTGTTTATCTAAACCGCGCTTTACAAATTATTCCCAATCACAGCGATGCCTATTTTTTTCTTGGTAATTCATTTTACGCACTTGGAATGTATAAAGAAGCAGAAATAGCTTTTCGCAATTGCATTAATATTAATCCGGATAATTCATCCGCCCATAATTGCCTTGGAGTTGCGCTTGACCAACAGGATATGCTTTTTGAAGCCATTGAATCTTATAAAAATGCTATAGATATAAGCCCAAAATTTGCCAGTGCATATTATAATCTTGCCAACGCATTTCGTGATACTTCTCAAATGCGCGAGGCGATAAAAAATTATGAATATGCAGTGATGCTTGCACCTGACAATGTCAATGCAATGGCCTGTTATTTACACCAGCTTCAGCATACCTGCCAGTGGGATCAATATGAAGAAATATCAAAATTAGTCGATCAGCAAACAAATCAATATATTCAAAATGATTTTATAACAGGAGAAACTCCATTTATTGCAATTTCTCGCAATATGGATGATGAAATAAACTTCAAAATCGCAAAGTCATGGGCTATGCCGATAGAAAAACAGGCAAAAGAATCTGGAATTAAGTTTGATCATTTAAGAAATAAAACAAAAGACAAAAAATTAACTATTGGCTATATATCAAAAGATTTTCAGGATCGCCCAACTGCACATTTGATGCTGGGAGTTTTCCGTGAACATAACCTGAACGAATATAATATAATTGCCTATTCATATGGTGAAGATAACTCAGGAAATTATCGGCAGGAAATTAAGGATAATTGCTCTAAATTTGTTGATATTTCTAATTTGACAGATCAGCAGGCAGCTCAATTAATTTATGATGATAAGGTTGATATTTTAATTGACCTGCAAGGTTATATGCTGGCAGGCAGATTGGCAATAGCGGCACTGCGACCGGCTCCCATTCAAATTAGTTATTTAGGATTCCCCGGAACAATCGGAGCTGATTTTTTTGACTATATAATTACAGATCCTATTGTCACCCCTGAAAGTCAGGAACCTTATTTTTCAGAAAAATTTCTTTATATGCCAGGCTGCTATCAGGCTAATGACAATCAGCAGCATATTTCTGATATAGAATTTTCACGCTCTGTTTTTGATCTTCCAGAAGATGCTTTCATATTTTGCTCTTTTAATCAGGCAATGAAAATTGAACGAATTATGTTTGATAAATGGATGGAAATATTAAAAGCCGTCCCTAATAGCGTTTTATGGCTATGGCATAGCGGTGTTCTTGCCGCAGAAAATATTAAAAAAGAGGCTGAGAAAGCTGGAGTTGATCCATCTCGTATAATCTTTACAAACAGGTTGCCAAAAGATCAGCATTTAGCGCGCATAAAACTTGCCGACCTTGCTTTAGATACCAGAATATGTGGTGGACATACAACCACCAGCGATGCCTTATGGGCGGGGGTTCCTGTACTTACATTGCAAGGAAAGCATTTTGCATCAAGAGTTTGTTCCAGCCTGCTTGAAAATATTGGCTTAAGAAAAATGATAACTACCGATATTGATGATTATGTGGCAAAAGCAGTAGAGCTTGGTAATAACCCAAATAAGGTTAAAGAACTAAAAAATACTATAAGTGAAAATCGGCTATCTACATCTTTATTTGATACAAGCAAATTTACCGCTAACTTAGAAAAGTCCTATAAAATAATCTGGGATAACTATGTTGATGGTAAAAATCCTAATATAACTTACGTAAAATAAAGTAATGCCCAATCTTTCTTCATTAAAAAAGTTACCTTTAATTATCAGCCTATGCCTTTCATCCTTAATATTATTAAGCTGGCTGCATCCTTATAGCCGTCAATATTGGGATATTATCGATGAATATATATTTTTCTTTGCCAATGGCAGTCTTGAAGATAATCAACATTGGCAATATTTCTGGGCTATTGCCAATAATCGCGCCTTTGACCTTATACCTGCCTGCCTTATATTATCTTTATATGCCCATTTTTGCATGAATAATAAAGACCACCTTTCAACTCATATTGCCAATGGTTTTTTTATGGCAATATATTGCTTCTTATCCCTGCAAATTGCTCATATATTGATGGATTTTGACCGCAAAAGCCCAACATTAATTCTTGAACCTGCTTATTTACTTTCAGAATTGGTTCCATCAATTAAGGCCAAAGATATGTCTGGGCGCAGCTTTCCCGGCGATCACGCCACAATATTGCTTATGGTTTCATATTTTATGCTATTTTATTGTGGGCGCAAATATGCATTATCTGGCTTATTTATAACATTGATTTTCAGCACACCAAGGTTAGTAAGCGGTGCTCACTGGCTTACTGATATATTAGTTGCAGCGCCAATCATAGCAATTTTTGCTGTAGGAATTGCTATTTTCACTCCAATTCAGAGGGTTTCTGTGGGGTATATAAGTAAACAAATTAACAAATTATTAAACTAAAATCACAAATGGTAACAAAATTGTTATATTTGCGTTATATATTTACATAAAATTATTTAGGAAATATATAATATGAATATAATTAATAAGATAAAAAAGCTATTTGGAGTAAATTCTGAGCAATCGGAATTAGAATTAATGGCGATATCAGGAGATTCTTATCGTGAATATATAACAGATCTTTATAATAGTGGTATTGCAGTTCCCGGCGAACTACCTGAGAGTTTCAATTATCAAGAAATTGAAATGGACACGACTGAATATACTTACCAGTATTATTATGGTATTATAGACGGACATGAGTATGGCCAATATTATAATGGCGATGAGGCAAATGAAGTATTTCATCGGGACGAAGTGGGCAAAGCTAAAAAAGCTAGAGACGGTTTTTACGGCCCAGATGAAGAAACATCTCCTCCACCAGCTTATAATAGCTGGGCAGAAAGAACTAATAAATCAAATGAACAATATCAAACAAGAACGCCATAAAAAACTAAAAATCAATAATATCAGGCTTTTTGCCGTCAACAAAAGTAATTTTTAAATGCAAAACACACTCCAATCTTTCGCAAATAGAGTGTGCTTTTTGCGTCTGTTTTTTCAATGCCAACTTAGTGAGAAAGTATCGCCAATAGCAATATAGCTACAATATTGGCTATTTTAATCATTGGGTTAATAGCAGGGCCAGCAGTGTCTTTATAAGGATCGCCAACCGTATCACCCGTTACAGCAGCTTTATGAGCCTCAGAGCCTTTACCTCCATGATTACCATCTTCAATATATTTTTTTGCATTATCCCATGCGCCGCCGCCTGCAGTCATAGAAAGAGCAACAAATATACCAGTAATGATGATCCCCAAAAGCATAGCACCAAGAGCTGCAAACGCCGCCTCCTGCCCTGCAATTGAATTAATTACATAATAAAGAATAACTGGCGCCGCAATCGGAAGAAGTGAAGGCACTATCATTTCTTTAATAGCAGCACGAGTCAAAAGATCAACCGCACGCCCATAATCAGGTTTGGCTTTTCCTTCCATAATTCCGGCTATTTCTTTAAATTGACGCCTCACTTCGACAACAACCGAACCTGCGGCTCTTCCTACCGCCATCATGCCCATAGCGCCGAACAAATATGGCAGCATGCCGCCAATAAATAATCCAACAACAACATAAGGATCGCTCAATATAAATTTAACGTTAAGGTCTGGAAAATAATGCCTTAAATCCTCAGTATATGCAGCAAATAATACTAATGATGCCAATGCAGCCGAGCCAATTGCATATCCTTTTGTAACTGCTTTTGTCGTATTGCCTACAGCATCTAAAGCATCTGTAGTTTTGCGAACACTTTCAGGCAGTTCAGCCATCTCGGCAATTCCGCCTGCATTATCAGTTACTGGGCCATATGCGTCCAAAGCAACTATTATGCCCGCAAGAGCAAGCATAGTTGTTGCTGCAACCGCTATACCAAAAAGTCCGCAGCTAATATATGAAAATATTATACCGCCGCATATTATTATAATAGGAACAGCCGTTGCCTCCATAGATACAGCAAGACCCTGGATTACATTTGTTCCATGCCCGGTTGTAGATGCCTGGGCAATACTGCGAACAGGACGAAATTCAGTAGAAGTATAATATTCAGTAATCCAAACAATAAGACCAGTTACCACTAACCCACATAAAGAGCTGTAAAACAGATCTATACCTGTAAAGCTTATTTGATCGATCATGAAAACAGAATCAAAGCCTAATAAATCACGAGTAACAAAAGCAATTCCTATGGCAGAAAATATTGCCGATGCAATCAAACCCTTATATAACGCGCCCATGATATTTTGGCTATTTCCTAAACGAACAAAGAATGTTCCAATAATCGATGCGATGATACAAACAGCAGAAATTGCAAGAGGATATAACATCATCGTTTCCTGAACTTCCCCTGTAAAAAATATTGCACCAAGCAACATTGTTGCAACGATAGTTACTGCATATGTCTCAAAAAGATCAGCTGCCATTCCTGCGCAATCGCCAACATTATCGCCAACATTATCTGCAATAGTTGCAGGATTGCGCGGGTCATCTTCAGGAATGCTATTTTCAACTTTACCAACTAAGTCAGCACCAACATCAGCGCCTTTGGTAAATATTCCACCTCCAAGGCGGGCAAATATAGAAATAAGAGATGCTCCAAAGCTTAAAGCAACCAAAGCTTCGATAAGACTTCTTTGTTCAGCCCCTGCATGTAAAAGATAAAGATAATATCCGGTAACTCCAAGAAGACCAAGCCCAACAACCAACATACCTGTTATTGCGCCGGATTTAAAAGATACCGACAAGCCCTGATTTAAACCATTGCGCGCAGCTTCTGTGGTGCGAACATTGGCTCTGACTGATATATTCATGCCTATATAGCCAGCAATTCCTGAAAGAACCGCGCCAATCAAAAACCCTATTGCAGCATACCACCCCAGTTGAGTTCCAAGAAGGAAAAATATTACCGCTCCAACCATAGATATAGCTGTATATTGACGATTAAGATAGGCACTTGCACCTTCTTGTATGGCACTGGCAATATCTTGCATTTTTTTATTGCCAGTAGATAATGACAATATCGATTTTGTCATTATTGCGCCATATATAAGCGCAAATACGCCGCTTGCAATAATTAGATAATAGAAATTTTCCATCTTAAAACGCCCCCAATTCTAATCGCCAAAAAATTACTTCCATAATCAGGTATGGCAGAATGATTTGCTATAGGCAATAGTAAAATCAGATGCGGTTTGTAAGTTGATATTCGTTTGGCTATTTTTACCTAGGATTTAGCAGCCTTAATGCCCTCATTTATCAGCATTTCAGCTTTTTCTTTACCTTCCCAGCCAATAACTTTTACCCATTTTCCACTTTCAAGATCTTTATAATGTTCAAAGAAATGAGCAATTTGGTCTAATAAAACCTTAGGCAAATCCTGATAGCTTTTTACATCATCATAAAATGGATGTAATTTTGACGCAGGTACAGCCAATATTTTTTCATCTTGTCCGGCTTCATCTTCCATAAGGAGTACTCCAATAGGACGCGCAGCCATAACAGCTCCAGGATGTATAGGACGTCTTCCTACAACCAGCACATCAACAGGATCACCATCGTCAGATAAAGTATGCGGAATGAAACCGTAATTGCATGGGTAGTACATTGAAGTGTGCAAGAAACGATCTACAACCATAGCACCTGACTCTTTATCAAGCTCATATTTTATAGGATCAGAACCCAATGGTACTTCTATAATTACATTTACTTCTTCTGGTGCATTATTTCCAATGGCAATTTTGTTAATATCCATAAATATCCTGTGATTTATTATAATTTTAATTATCAGCAGTGCGTATATATTAAAATGTTAAGATATTCAACTAGTTTTGCATGAATATGCGGGCATTTTAATTAATAATGTTGAATATATGTTATATGTGGTTTATTAAAACTCCTTCTTAGGAGAGGTGGCCGAGTGGTTGAAGGCGCACGCCTGGAAAGTGTGTATGCGGGCAACCGTATCGAGGGTTCGAATCCCTTCCTCTCCGCCATCCGTTAAAGGTATATACCGGAGACATAGGTAACAGTTTATTCTCGAGACATAGGTTACACAATTTTGTTAAAGGGATTGTCGATAGGTTCTAATCGACAACTTGTCTCATCAAAGTATCCTAGATCAAATTTCATGAATGATACAAGCCAAATTTTATCGTCAGTTTGAGTAATACCTACATTTTGCCCTCCTAAGACACGTGTTACATTGATTTTTTTCTTTCCCATGCAGATTCTGCCGCAGTTTGTGATGGTAACGGTTTTATCGGCGAACGGGTAATCTACATCAGGCAGTCCGCTGTAAATCCTTGCAGAAGGTGTATATAGCTGAGCCGGGTATTTATTGGCAATTCCCTGGTGCGGGCGCTCATGATTGTATACCTTTTGGAAGTTATCAAACTTATCCTGCTGCTGCAAAAGATTAAATGCCGCAGGTTTTGCTGTCTCCTGTTTTAAAGTTCTGTGCATACGCTCATGGCGTCCGTTTTGTTGGGGATTTCCGGGTTTGATACGTTCAATATCAATACCTAATCGTAACCACCACACGCTTAATTTGCTTAAGCCATAAAGAGCATTTGGGCTGGCAAAGGGTAAGCCGTTATCGCTGCGGATGGCGTCCGGCAAGCCGTATTCTTTAAAAACGGCTTCAAACGTAGCAAAAGCTCCGGCCTCTTTTGTTGATTCCTGCCCTTCACAGGCAAGCAGATAGCGTGAATGAGAGTCTGTAATAGTCAGAGGGTAGCAGTAACGCTTATTGCCCAACATAAACTCCCCTTTATAGTCGCAAGCCCAGAGCTGGTTTGGCTTGGCAGGATTGGAAAGCATCGTTCCTTCAGCCTTATAACGCCGGCGTTTGTGCTTTTTGACAAGCCCGTGACGGTCTAAAACCGCATGGATTGTGCTTGTGGCAGGGTGCTGTATATCAGGAAACATGTGGATAAGCTTTTCCCGGATCTTGGGAGCGCCCCAGCTTGGATATTCTTTTTTTATGCCAAGAATTGCCCGTTCAACCTGATATGGCAGTTGATTTGCATGACGGTATGGGCGGCGGGAGCGGTCGCTTAACCCTTCCAGGCCGCATTCCTTATAGCGGTTGTATATTTTGTGACCTGTCTTGCGTGAAATACCAAACTCACGGCATAAGGGCGACATCTTCTCTCCTTCCAATAACCGCGATATAAATTTTAAACGTTCGTCCATAATGTTACACTCCTGCCATACCATCTGAGTCCTCCTCAAATGGAAAAAGTGTAACCTATGTCTTCGGAATTTTCTGTTACCTATCTATCGGGAAGTACAAAAGAAAAGGGGCTTCTTAAAGCCCTTTTTCTTTAACGAGATTGGTCTTGATATGCAAGTGTAAGAACCCGAGCAGAGGGTTCGACAAAATGCGAACAGCATTTTGGACGGCAAACGTAAGTGAGCCGCCCCAAAGGGGTGAGAAATCGGCCTTAGTCGATTTTGAATCAATCCCTTCCTCTCCGCCATCTGTTAAAGAAAAGGGGCTTCTTAAAGCCCTTTTTCTTTAACGAGATTGGTCTTGATATGCAAGTGTAAGAACCCGAGCAGAGGGTTCGACAAAATGCGAACAGCATTTTGGACGGCAAACGTAAGTGAGCCGCCCCAAAGGGGTGAGAAATCGGCCTTAGTCGATTTTGAATCAATCCCTTCCTGCCATTTTCTTAAATCGTTGTCGCATAACCGCTTTTGTGTTCGAACACTTATTCAACTTAATTCATAAAATTTCTTTGAAAGATTTTTATAGCTATAACAATGTCCGCAGCACTTACTATAACAGCATTTTTTGGTTCTATTTAAGCAACTCTACCTGAAAAATCACCTCTTTTGTCTCAGGTAGGTTTAATTTTCTAAATATAGAATTTTTATCAAATATTTTTAAAAAAGGGCCATAAAGAGTAATGTTTCTTATTCCACCTTCTTGCATATCTATTATACCCTGCTCAAGACCATAAGGCGCATATCCACCACCTAATATAAAGTCAGCCTTATATGATTTATCAGCCTCATCTGAATTTAATATTCTAAATTTGATGCTCACATTATCACCGCATTTTACTATATTTTCACCTTCTCCTACAACCTTATCAGAATATTTTACGTCAACAGCACCAAGTCCTTTTACTTTTGGTACTATATTGGTAAGCTCAACATTATATAAAACAGCACTGGCCTTTGATATTAAATCATTCTTGAATTTTGGATCTTCAAATGCATACCTTGCTGGTATTGCTATTTTTCTTTTACCATTTTTTTGCATACCCACAATACCATGACTCAATCCCCTGATTGTTGCCCCGCCGCCTAACTTAAAGGTAAGTGGCTTGTTATCAGAATAATTATTTTCAAACTCCGACAAATCCTTAACATACGCTCTGTAGAATATAGATACCTCATCACCGCAACGCGCCTTTATATTTTCTCCCTTTAATATGTCTGCTATTTTTGTTTGATTAGTATATTTTGCAGCAACAAGCGTCAGATCACTATCCCCATATTGCTTTTTCATCTCGCTTTCTATTATTGCCTTAATCGCAACTTCGCCTTTTTTTGTATCAGCAATTTTGTTAAGTACATATTCGGCTGCTTCATTTATAACAGAAGATTCTCCACCCCCTATTGAGATTACCTTTACTTTCTTCTCTTGTGATACTTCTTCTGACTTATCAGTTTTGATAACCTTATCTTCATAATAGGAGTAATTGGTGAAATATGCATATGCCAGCAGGAAAAGCAGGGCTAATGTAACCTTATTTTTTGGCAATATTTTAAACATATTCACTCATAAATATCGCTCAAACCTTATAGAATTTAATATTCCGGCAAGGTATCAGACATTGAATCTAAAATGCATTACATCACCATCATACACCACATATTCCTTGCCCTCAAGACGCATTTTTCCAGCTTCTTTAGAGCCTGACTCACCCTTAAACTCTATATAATCATTACACGATATTGTTTCAGCGCGAATAAAGCCCTTTTCAAAGTCAGTATGTATTACTCCTGCGGCATTAGGCGCAAGCGATCCTTTTTTTACCGTCCATGCACGCGCCTCTTTTGGTCCAATAGTAAAAAATGTTATAAGGTCAAGAAGATCATATCCAGAACGTATTATTTTATCCAAACCAGATTCTTCCAAATCTATAGACTCAAGAAATTCCTGCTTTTCTTCCATTGATTCAAGATTTGCTATTTCCTCCTCTATCTGAGCAGATATAACAACACAAGCAGCGCCTTCTTTTAAAGCTTTTTCCTGAATTTTTTTTGATAATTCATTTCCATCTTTTGCTTCATCTTCTGCAACGTTGCAAACATACATCATTGGCTTTGATGTTATTAGCTGAAGCTCTTTAAACATCTTTTTTTCAGAATCAGAAATTTGACATGACCGCGCAGGATTTCCTTCTTCTAAAACACTTAAAACTCTTTTTACCAACTCAATTTGCGCTTTTGCATCTTTATCCTGCCCGCGCAATTTCTTTTCTAAACCCGGCATACGCTTTTCAAGGCTCTCAAGATCTGCCATAACCAGCTCCGTTTCGATAATTTCAGCATCACGAACCGGATCTATAGATCCCTCAACATGGGTTATATCGCCATTCTCAAAACATCTAAGCACATGCACGATTGCATCAACTTCTCTGATATGCGATAGAAACTTATTTCCCAGCCCCTCGCCTTTGCTTGCACCTTTTACCAAACCTGCAATATCTACAAATTCAAGCTGAGTTGGTATTATCTCTTTAGATTTAGCAATATCGGCTAATTTTAATAATCTGTCGTCTGGAACTCCTACCCTTCCTACATTTGGTTCTATAGTGCAAAAAGGATAATTTGCCGCCTCTGCCGCCGCTGTTTGCGTTAATGCATTGAATAAAGTAGATTTTCCCACATTTGGCAGGCCAACAATTCCACAATTAAATCCCATTATATCTCCGATATTTAATATTTTTTTAGGGTTCTAGCAAAAAAAATGTATAAAAACAACTTTTGTCATGCTATTGTTGCAATAATATTACATATTGAGCATAAAATTTTATCAGAAGTTATTATATGTCATCAGCAAAAACCGCAGCGGGAACCTTACAAAGAAACTCAGGAAGCGGCGCATTATTAGGTCTTTTTTCTTCAATTACCGGCTCAGCTTTAGGTGTTAGTAGTTTTACTAATAATAGCCAACGATCTTCCAGCTCGTTGAGCGCAGCTCCTATGGCACCAAATGCTGTTAATTCAACGGTAGCAGTAGCAGGCTTTCCTAGTAATTCAAAATTATCTCGTACTGTTGAAGAAACAAGCAAAGCCGTAGAAAAATCAAGTGAAGAAACCAAAAATGCCTTATTAATAGCAGCCGGAGCTGCAAAAACACCAAAATTAACCAATCCTCTGGAAAATAATAGCTCAAATGCAAGAGGATTTGCTGCAGCAGCAACACTTGCAAATCAGGCAGAGGAAGAAGCCAATAAAAAAGCAAGAATAGCATCTCTTCGGACATCTGTATCTGTTGGTCTTTTAGAGTTTTTTAAAACAGATGATACAGATACAACGCATATAGAAGAGCCAGACTGGCTTAAAATGCATCCTGAAAAATTACATAAAACAACTCCTAACGACTTATCAAAGCTAGCAGAAGAAATGTTTGAAAAAAGCCAGGCTGATGGCTTAGTTGTACCTGGCAGCCCTCAATCTATTCATGACGCACTTATTAATAAAGAAAAGCTTTCACAAGTAAGTTCTATGGACCTAGTTCTTGCCAAAACCATTTTCAGACTAAAAGTAGTAGAAGAAGCATTAAAAGCATTTATGCCGGTTCTTGCATCATGCAATGGTGTTCCATATTTGATAGCTTTATCAGGAGGAGATATAATACCAATAGAGAACTCCCCCGGAGGCAAACAAATGCATCATATTTTATTACAAGATCGCGGATCAGAGCGTGTAATACAAACCCCTACACATGATGTAATAATCCCCATAAACTCATGGCTACACAAACTTGCTGGCAAAACATTTTATGACGATAAAAATATAACAGAAAAAATGATAATAAACGATGTATGTTCTACTCATCCATATTGCTCACGTGATGTTCCTTATAGTAACGTTATTGCATATGCAGAAGATGGAACCGAGGCAATTATAGAGTTTTTTAAAAGTGCTAATGCTTATGCCCTTGGAATAATAGATCACCCTGAGCAACCATCATTTATATCAGATCACACAAGACAGCTATTTAATGCAATTGCCGATCTTTATATACAAAGAGCTATTTACAATAGAGATAATCCAGATAACCTAAAAAAAGGAGAGCTACAGTTTGACGAAGAGGTTATGGATTTTCTTGATAAGAAACAATTTGTAAAAATATATGATGTAAACCCTTCTGGCAGAGCACGTTAATTTTTTACCATCTTAGTCATAAACAAGCTATCATCGCCTTTAATTAATAGCTCAACATTATCTGCAATATCCTGCAATAAGAATGGTAGTTCTTTTTGCTCATCCTTTGAAAATGGCTTTAGAACATAGCCGGAAACTTTATCCTTATCTCCTGGATGATCTATTCCTATACGCACGCGCTTATAGTCTTTACCAATACGCGCATCAATATCTTTTATGCCATTATGACCGCCAGCACCACCGCCTATTTTAACCCGTATTTTTTTAAATGGCAGGTCAAGCTCATCGTGAAAAACTATTACATTTTCAATCGGGATTTTATAAAAACGAACAATTTCTGCAACCGATGTTCCCGATAAATTCATAAATGTCATAGGCTTTATAGCTATAATTTTATGATCGCCAATTTTACCCTCATAAATCTGGGCACGGTTTTTTTCCTTCGGGCCTAAAAAAGAAAAGCGGTGGACAATTTCATCCACCGCCATAAAGCCGACATTATGTCTGGTATTATCATATTGAGTTCCAGGATTGCCTAGACCAACAATAAGAAACATAACTTACTCTTCTGTAGCTTCTTCTGTTTCTGCACCTTCTGCTTCCACATCACCTTCAGCAGACTCTTCTGTAGCAGCTGTGTCTTCTTTTGCAGTACGTCCAACAATAGTTGCAACTGTAAAGTCACGATCATTAATAACCGGAACAACTCCTTCTGGCAATTTAATGTGGCTTAAATGTATTGAATCACCAATGGCACGACCATTAAGATCAACCACTAATTTTTGTGGAATCGCATCAACATCACAAACAAGCTCAATATCACGACGAACAATATTTAAAACACCACCACGGCGAATACCAGGGCAAGTATCTTTATTGATAAACACAACCTGTACAAATACATTTACTTTCGCACCTTTTTCCAGACGTATAAAATCAACATGCAACGGAGCATCAGTTACAGGGTGAATTTGCACTTCACGCGGCAATACACGCAAAGTTTCCTTACCAATTTCAAGATCAACCAATTTTGATGTAAAATGACCTTTATTATACTCAACAAAAACCTCTTTAAAAGGAAGGGAAATCTTTGTCTCACCCTTTTCTTTGCCGCCATAAATGATTGCAGGTATACGACCTTCACGCCTTAGAGCTCTGGAAACTCCTTTACCCACACCATCTCTTGCATTTGCTTCTAATTTTAAAACTTCACTCATTTTATACTCCCTTTGTAAGTATTTTTTTAAATCTAATCAAATAAGCTCGATACTGAGCTTTCTTCAGCAATCCTTTTTACTGCTTCTGCCATCAAAGGAGCTATAGACAATACTCTTATATTTTCTATAGCATTTACTTCATCTGTTGGACATATACTATCTGTAATAACCAACTCTTTTAGTACTGAATTTTTAACCCTGTCCGTTGCCTGACCAGACAAAACTCCGTGGGTTATATAAGCAGAGACACTTGCAGCACCTTCATCCATAATTGCTTTAGCCGCATTACATAAAGTTCCGGCCGAATCAACTATATCATCAACTATTATGCAATCTCTACCCTTTACATCACCGATAATATTCATCACTTCTGATACACCAGCCTTTTCACGCCTTTTATCAACGATTGCAAGGCTTGCATCAATTTTTTTAGCTATAGCTCGCGCCCTTACAACGCCACCAACATCAGGCGATACAACTGTAAGATTACCAGCTTCATATTTTTCTTTTATATCTTCAACAAAAACCGGCTGCGCATAAAGATTATCAACCGGTATATCAAAAAACCCCTGTATTTGACCGGCATGCAGATCTAAAGTCAAAACTCTATCTGCACCGGCTGCTGTTATTATATTTGCAACTAATTTCGCAGATATTGGAGTTCTGGGGCCAGGTTTACGGTCCTGCCTTGCATATCCAAAATAAGGAATAACCGCAGTAACTCTTCTTGCCGATGAACGCCTTAAAGTATCAAGCAATACAAGTAATTCCATTATATTGTCATTTGCCGGATAAGAGGTTGATTGTATAATAAATACATCCTCACCGCGCATATTTTCATGCACCTCTACAAATATTTCCATATCTGCAAAACGCTTTACTGTCGCATCTGTAAGTGAACTACCTAATTGCTTGCCCATGGACCGGGCTAACGGTATATTGCTGTTACCGGATATTAATTTCATAATATACAACTTATAAAGTTCAAACACCACCGAGGCTTACGCCAAATAATTGACTACGACCTTCGACCTTGCTGCCTTTTAAAAAGCCATAAGGCAAATCAAAAGAGCGCGCAATATAACAACATATATTACATATGTAAAGCAAATGATGTAGATTTAAAACGCTTATTGCTAATAGTGATAAATATTCATTAATTTATATTTAAAAATTGCAAGATTATCTTGCATCAAAATAATTATATGAAAACTGATTATGCTCGAAAAAACTATAATATTATTTTTATCTCTCATTAATCTGCATATAAATTTAGATAAAATAAAAAAGGGTTTGCGCAACTCGCGCCTGGCGATGACCTACTCTCCCACAGCTTAAACAGCCTTGAGCCCGCGAAGCGATATTCCATGTGAGCTTTGGCCTTTAAGGCCAGCGTAACGGGAAAATCAAAAAAAGGGCTTGCACAACTCACGCCTGGCGATGACCTACTCTCCCACACCTTAAACAGCCTTGATCCCGCGAAGCGATATTCCATGTGAGCTTTGGCCTTTAAGGCCAGCGTAACGGGAAAATCAAAAAAAGGACTTGTGCAACTCGCGCCTGGCGATGACCTACTCTCCCACAGCTTAAACAGCCTTGAGCCCGCGAAGCGATATTCCATGTGAGCTTTGGCCTTAAAGGCCAGCGTAACGGGAAAATCAAAAAAAGGGCTTGCTTACTAAGCCTGGCGATGACCTACTCTCCCACACCTTAAGATGCAGTACCATCGGCGCTAAGTGGTTTCACTTCCGAGTTCGAGATGGGATCGGGTGGTTCACACTTGCTATGTTCACCAGGCTAAATAAACAAGCCCTTCTTAAATAAAGTATTCTAACATAATTCGATAAAATCGATTTATGCCAGAAAATATGAATATGCTCTTAAAATCTTGAAAACGCTTCAACTTGAGTTAAATATCGATGTACAAGCTTAATGCTGTATACGAATCAGAAATAAAATCAAGTCAATCGAGCCATTAGTACCAGTTAGCTTCACACATTACTGCGCTTCCACACCTGGCCTATCAACGTGGTGGTCTTCCACGGCTCTAATAGGGAATTCTAATCTTGAGGTGGGTTTCCCGCTTAGATGCTTTCAGCGGTTATCCCTTCCATACTTAGCTACCCAGCAATGCTCCTGGCGGAACAACTGGTACACCAGAGGTATGTCCAACTCGGTCCTCTCGTACTAAAGTCAGATCCTCTCAAAATTCCTTGCGCCCACGGCAGATAGGGACCGAACTGTCTCGCGACGTTCTAAACCCAGCTCACGTACCTCTTTAAATGGCGAACAGCCATACCCTTGGGACCTGCTCCAGCCCCAGGATGAGATGAGCCGACATCGAGGTGCCAAACACTGCCGTCGATATGGACTCTTGGGCAGTATCAGCCTGTTATCCCCGGCGTACCTTTTATCCGTTGAGCGATAGCCCTTCCACGAAGAACTACCGGATCACTATGACCGACTTTCGTCTCTGCTCGACCTGTCAGTCTCGCAGTCAGGCAAGCTTATGCCATTACACTCTAAAAGCTGATTTCCGACCAGCCTGAGCTTACCTTCGCGCGCCTCCGTTACGATTTGGGAGGCGACCGCCCCAGTCAAACTACCCACCATGCAGGGTCCCGGATCCAGTTTCATGGACCTCGGTTAGGTATCAAGAATGCTAAGGGTGGTATCTCAATGATGACTCCACAAGGACTAGCGCCCTCGCTTCAAAGTCTCCCACCTATGCTGCACATAACATCCCTAATACCACTGCAAAGCTGTAGTAAAGGTGCACGGGGTCTTTCCGTCTAACCGCGGGAACTCCGCATCTTCACGGAGAGTTCAATTTCACTGAGTCGATATTGGAGACAGCGGGGATGTCGTTACGCCATTCGTGCGGGTCGGAACTTACCCGACAAGGAATTTCGCTACCTTAGGACCGTCATAGTTACGGCCGCCGTTCACCGGGGCTTCATTTCGTAGCTCTCACCACTCCACTTAACCTTCCGGCACTGGGCAGGCGTCAGACCCTATACTTCCACTTAAAGTGTTTGCAGAGCCCTGTGTTTTTAGTAAACAGTCGCAACCCCCTGGTCTGTGCCACCTCTAAAAAGTTGCCTTAATAGAGGTCACGCTTCTTCCGAAGTTACGCGTGCAATTTGCCTAGTTCCTTCAATATCGTTTTCTCAAGCGCCTTGGTATACTCTACCTGTCCACCTGTGTCGGTTTGGGGTACGGTCTATGTCGTAGGAGCTATTTCCAGGGACAACTTCACTGCATCTCCAATCCAATAAGGAAATACAATTTACGTCATCCGTCACTACCTACAGGTACAGGAATATTAACCTGTTTCCCATCGACTACGCCTTTCGGCCTCGCCTTAGGGGCCGACTAACCCTGCGTAGATTAGCTTTACGCAGGAAACCTTGGACTTTCGGCGAAAGTGTTTCTCACACTTTTTGTCGTTACTCATGTCAGCATTCTCACTTGTGATATCTCCAGCAAACCTTACGATTCACCTTCACAGACTTACACAACGCTCCGCTACCACTTGCGATAAATCGCAAATCCTCAGCTTCGGTACATGGCTTTAGCCCCGGTACATCTTCGGCGCAAAAAGACTTATTTAGACCAGTGAGCTGTTACGCTTTCTTTAAAGGATGGCTGCTTCTAAGCCAACCTCCTGGTTGTTTTGGTCTTCTCACATCCTTTTCCACTTAGCCATGATTTGGGGACCTTAGCTGGAGGTCTGGGCTGTTTCCCTTTCCACTGTGGACCTTAGCACCCACAGTGTGTCTGCCGCAAAAGCACTCATCGGTATTCGGAGTTTGGTTAGGTTTGGTAAGTCGATAGGACCCCCTAGCCCATCCAGTGCTCTACCCCCGATGGTGTATTGCGACGCACTACCTAAATAGTTTTCGCGGAGAACCAGCTATTTCCGAGTTTGATTGGCCTTTCACCCCTAGCCACAGCTCATCCCCCCATTTTTCAACATAGGTGGGTTCGGTCCTCCAGTGAATGTTACTTCACCTTCAACCTGGCCATGGCTAGATCACTCGGTTTCGGGTTTAATCCATAGTACTAATCGCCCTATTAAGACTCGCTTTCGCTACGCCTACACCTATCGGTTTAAGCTTGCATTATAAATTAAGTCGCTGACCCATTATACAAAAGGTACGCCGTCACATCATAAAGATGCTCCGACTGCTTGTAAGCATTTGGTTTCAGAATCTATTTCACTCCCCTCGTCGGGGTTCTTTTCACCTTTCCCTCACGGTACTTGTTCACTATCGGTTAGTTACGAGTATTTAGGCTTGGAAGGTGGTCCTCCCATATTCAGACAGAATTTCACGTGTTCCGCCCTACTCAAGGACATCTATAACTTTTACCTATACGGGGCTATCACCCACTATGGCCAATCTTTCCAGATTGTTCTAGTTATTATATAAATGTCACTGGCCTGGTCCGCGTTCGCTCGTCACTACTAACGGAATCTCGGTTGATTTCTTTTCCTCCGGCTACTTAGATATTTCAGTTCACCGGGTTTGCTCCACATAGCTATGTATTCACTATGCAGTGACCCAAAGGGCCGGGTTTCCCCATTCAGAAATTCACGGATCAAAGGTTATTCGCACCTCCCCGTGACTTATCGCAGCGTATCACGTCTTTCATCGCCTGTAACTACCAAGGCATCCACCAAATGCTCTTATTATTCTTGAGATTAATCTGATATCGTATACAGAACTAAACTTGCATACATATTAATATCTTACTCAATTGAAACTTTCTCAAGTTCCCGAGCATATTCACTTTTCAAATAGCTGTTGCTTTGAAACACTTAAAAGGAACAAATCATAATGCAAAAAATTGCCAACTAATTAATCCGTTCTGTGTCTCCCCCGCAACCGGGGCTGGAGTTATACGTCGCTACAAACATTAAGTCAACAAAGAAAATGGAAAAAAATCGATTAATTTTAAAAAAAATTTTAATAACGTTGAAAACTGCGGTTATTTAACGAAAAATAAATTACAAATTCACGCGTTTTTAAAGTTTCCTTCCAGATTTTTTGCTTTTCTCAGCCTCATACTGACTCACATATTTTACATCACCGCCTTTTTCTTCGTCACAATCTTGTAACTCAACTCCTTCAATTCCTTCAGCCTCGCCTAATTCGTCCGAATCTTTTTCAAAAACTTCTTTTCTGGCTTTATTATATTCTTCACAAATTTCATACACAGCTTCAACCCTATCAATAAAATCAACTTCCTGACTTTCCTCTTCTTCACTATCATATCCAACAAGATAGTCATCTTCCTCATACTCTTTATCAAGAGCTTTCATTATTTCGTTGCCTGAACTCATCACCACTTCAAGCATCTCTTCAAAAAGCTTTGCCTGATCTGAATCCGGATCCAAACCCTCTTGATATTTACTAATATCATCAAAATTAATTTCACCAAGACTCTCTGCAAATTGATCTATCGCGCCGCCCTCTTTATTTATATTACGTGACAAACTCTGAAATATACTTGTAAGCGCAGTATAAACACCAACCATAGCAATTCTTGGCATTAACCCTGCTGACATTTTCTTAATTCCATCTTGTTTAACACTCTCAAGAAAATGCTTATAGGCTGGCTTTAATTTGGGATCTAAAAAAACCTGCGTTATTGCGCGATCAGCAGGATATGAAACAACAGACAAAGCCGAACCAACACATAATGCAAGCAGCGCCTCATTAACTGGCCCGAGACTTTCTTGTGAAAATTCATGAGCTATAGATGTTCCCGCCCAAAATATTGTATTTCTTAACAATAATGGCTTAGAAATTGCAATTGCCGAAGAAACATTGCCCATAGCATGTGGGATGCTATTACCATTTACGGTTTTTGGAAGCTCATATTTTGCCATTATAGGAGCTCGCATTGCCGTTTCAGTCAATCCTCCGGCAAAAGCAAGAGACATTGCCAAATGAAGAGGGGGAATGTTATATGCATTTTTAAGATAGTCCTCTAAGAAAATCTGCATCGACCCTGCAGTAGTAGCACCCAACATACTACCAAAACCAAGAGCTCCTGCACCACGATATAATTCCCTGATACCGCCTTTCTTATAAAGATCTTGAGCTATTAACTTATAAGGAACACCTCCACCAAGAACTTGTTGCTGAATTTTAAGATTATTTAAAAGTGGAGCTGCAGGAATAGCAGCTGGATCAACGAGGCTTCCTGTGGCTAAAGGTGAAACAAGATGCATAAAGCTGCCAAATGCACTATAACTACGACTTCTTACACTCGCTGCCTCAACGCCAGAACCAGAGCTTTTGCCTTCATCAGAATCATCAGCTTTGCTCATAATTATAAACCATTAACAAGTTTATTTATCCAAAGCGATATTTCTTGTTTCTGAAGGAACACGCACAACCAGACCATCTAAACCATCTGTCATTTTGATCTGACAACCAAGGCGAGATGTAGGCTCCAGCCCAAAAGCCAAATCAAGCATATCTTCTTCATCTTCGCTAGGCTCATCCAGAAGATCAAAATAGTCCTCATCAACTATTACATGGCAAGTGGAACAAGCTAAAGAACCCTCACATGCACCTTCAAGCGATATATCGTTTTTATGGGCTATTTCCAGAACTGACAGACCATTTGGCGCATCAATCTCTTTTTCTTCTCCATCTGACATAATAAAAATTATCTTCGGCACTTTACAAAAACTCCTAATTTGATTTACGCTATCTATAAAATACCTGTTTGAATATATCAAGTTAGAAAAACTATGGAATCACTGCTTGCAGAAATTACTACGGAAACTATCTTTGCGTTTTTTTTGATATTCTGCCGCATTGGAGCTGCAATTATGCTCCTGCCTTCCATAGGAGAAACCTTTATATCGCCCAGAAGCAGGCTGATAATAGCTCTGGGATTATCATTAATAATCCTGCCTGTAATCAAAAAAATGCTCCCGGCAATTCCAGCATCCATGATAACAATGTTTATTTATATCTTTTCTGAAATATTAATAGGAGTATTTTTTGGAGTTATTGCAAGATTAGTTATGAGTGCATTGCATGTAGCCGGAATGATAATTTCTTATCAGATGGGTCTTGCAGCAGCAAATATGTTTGATCCAACTCAAGGCGGACAAAGCTCTGCCATTGGTACATTCATGTCATTTTTAGCTATATTGCTGATTTTTACCTCTGGAACTCACTATTTATTCTTACAAGGCATATTGGATAGCTATGAAATTTTTATACCAAATAGCAGTCTTCCTGTGGAGGGATTTTCAAATATCGTTGTACAAGTTGCGGCCGAAAGCTTTATGGTTGGGTTCAAAATGTCATCGCCAATTATAGTAATGGGACTAATATTATATTTGGGCGCAGGTGTAATGGGAAGGCTCATGCCTCAAATGCAGGTATTTTTTGTACTTATACCAATGCAGATAATATTAGGGATATTTATATTATTAACTGTATTATCTGCAACTATGATGTGGTTTATGGATTATTATCAGGAAACAATGAGCAACTTTCTTGCATTTTAGTTATATGGATAAAATACTATAATATTTTAAAGCGAAATTTTTATGGCCGAAGAACAGGATGATTCCCAAAAAACCGAGGAGCCGACGCAGAAGCGCCTCGACGATGCGGTAAAAAAAGGGCAGGTTCCATCTTCGCGTGAAGTTAACAGCTTTTTCATATTGCTTATCTTTTCTTTGTTGATTGCAGTTGGCTTGCCACCAATTATGAAGAATATATCGATAAAATTACATCGATATATATCCGAACCTCATCTGATTGATGTTAGCAGCTATTCAGTCCCACAATTTTCTTCAGAACTGTTAATTGATATATTAATAATAATGGCTACTCCTCTTGCCATTGTAATTATCGCAATATTTATAGCGGGAATAATTCAACATGGATTGCTATTTTCCACCGAATCATTAGGATTCAAGCTAGAACGAATATCACCACTACAGGGCATAAAAAGAATTTTTTCCTTAAAAAGCTTCGTTGAATTTTTAAAAGGCATTTTTAAAATAGCTCTGGTTGGGGTTATTATCTTTATTGCCGCATATCCTGAATTTGAAAAGTTCAAAATTCTTCATAGTTTAAGCATTATTGATATAATGTTGTTTTTAGGAACATTAGCAACAAGAGTGATGATAGGGATATGCATATTTATCGCCCTTGTGGCAGCTGTAGATTTTGTTTATCAAAAATATGAATATATAAAATCCTTGCGAATGTCTAAGCAGGATATTAAGGAAGAATTTAAACAGACTGAAGGAAATCCGGAAGTAAAAGCAAAATTACGTGAAATAAGGGCAGAAAGAGCGCGCAATAGAATGATGTCAGAAGTTCCAAATGCTGATGTAGTCCTAACCAACCCGACTCACTATTCGGTTGCATTAAAATATGATGAAAAAATCAATAACGCGCCTGTATTAATCGCAAAAGGTCAGGATTTAATCGCTCTTAAAATACGTGAGATTGCCAAGGAAAATGATATTCCAATAGTTGAAAACCCGCCTCTTACGCGCGCATTATTCAGCTCTGTTGAACTGGATCAGGAAATTCCACTTGAGCATTATAATGCTGTAGCCGAAGTAATTAAATATGTATACAAACTAAAAGGCAAAACTAAGGCGTAATTCATATATAAGATATATAGTCTTTTAATTTCTTAATTTTAAAATCAATTTGCAATATAAGTGTAACATTGATGAAAGGCAAGGCCAGTATGTGCCAGCAGCAGATGGCGCTGCCGAAGAAGGGCGTTCGTCAGTTGCAGAAGACACAAAATGGAAAGATCTTGTTAGTGAGCAAAGAAGGCAAAAATATAGGTCGTACACAATCAGGTTAGTTTGATAATGATTAGTTGTTTTATTTTTTACATTAAATAATGGATATTTAGCGCATAATTAAGATAAATAATCATTTCCGGGTTTTCTGAATGACACTCACGCTTGCAAAACAAAACTGTCGGCTAAACAGCCATTGAATGCTTTTTCTCTTCTTTTTTCAGATATTTGTCAAAAGCTGCACAAACTATTCTTGCTAATGACCTGGCTTTTAAATTCATTTTTATCTTCATACCGTCAATAAAAACCAGCCCATCTTTTGCAAGAGTTTGAATCTCTGCAATATTGCTAATAAAAATATCAGAAGAAACACCGTGGCGGGCGCAAATTTTCTCAATATCAACTTCCATATCGCACATTATTGAATTTATAATATCTCTGCGCAAACGATCATCATCATTTATTTCTATACCTTTTATTATTGGCAATTTACCTTCTGCAATGGCCTCTTTATAAAGTTTTATATTAGTATTATTTTGTACATAGCCTTCAGGAAAAGCACCTATGGAAGAAGCGCCCATTCCAATTAAAACTGATGTTTTATGGGTAGTATAACCCTGAAAGTTACGATGTAGCTTTTTATTCTTTAATGCTATCGCCATATTATCATCATCTTTTACAAAATGATCTATCCCCACTTGTGTGTAACCTCTTTTGCATATTTCCTCTACTGCCAGATTATATAAATCAAGACGAGAGCAGGCATTTGGTAAATCTTCATCTTTTATAAGGCGCATATGTGATTTCATCCATGGCACGTGCGCATAGCCAAATAACGCTATTCTATTTGGATTTAAAGAGGCAACAAGCTCAACGGATTTTTTAATATACTCAAGACTCTGCAATGGCAGGCCATATATAAGATCCATATTAATGGCATTAATCCCATATTGGCGTAAATAATCTACTGTTTGCTTGACCATTTCAAATGGCTGCACACGATTTATTGCAATTTGGACATCTTCATTTAAATCCTGCACACCCATACTAATGCGATTAACTCCAGCTTGTGCATAGGCTGCAACCTTGTCTTCGGTGATGTTTCTAGGATCAATTTCAACAGCAATTTCTGCATTTTCTGCAATATCAAATAGCTGTCTTGTAACTTGCATAATTTGCAGAAAATCTTCATTTCTAAGAAAACTTGGTGACCCGCCGCCAAAATGTATATCAGATACAATCTTCTTTTTACCAATATTTTTTGCAACAAGCCTTATTTCATCAAGTAAAATTCTTACATATTCCTCTATAGGATCATATCTGTTTGTTATGGTTGTATGGCATCCGCAATATGAGCACATTTTCACACAAAATGGTATGTGAAAATATAATGATATTCCCTGATCATCCGCCAGATTACTCAACCATTTTGCATATTTATTGCCATCCATATCCGCACTAAAATGTGGAGCCGTTGGATAGCTCGTATATCTTGGAACTTGCTGATCGTATTTTAGAATGGTTTTATTTAAATCTGCAGTCATTTAATGTATGCCCTTTACATGATTTGCGCTTAATTATTCTTTGAAAAGTAACAAATATAGTATTTCCACAACCTACAGGAGTAAATAATAAATGCTATAATTTTTTTCTTCTTGGTTTTATATGACTTTTAGGATCATTAAGCCATTCATCATATGGAACTGAATAATCACCAGGCCTGTGCTCTTCCTTACAATTATATCCACCCTGGTCAAGACAGCAGACAATTTTCCACTCGCCATCTACTAATTCATGAGGATATCTTTCTTTCATAGCCTTTCTGCCGATTATCCCACATGAGGCAAGGCCAATTGTTGTTCCTGCATAAAAAGTTCTGTATTGATAGCGAAAATCAGGCGATCTCACCTCTCTTATAAGCACATTATATTTATATTTTTTCCTTGGATCAGGCTTTTCTTCGCCGCAGGATGTTAAAAGAAATACTAATATTATCGACAATATAAGGTTAATATAATTTTTCATTTATCACTTTCTTAATTTAATATCAGGCGTTAAAACCAGACCTGCCTTCTTCTTATTTGCTATTTCCTGAACCACTTTGCTTAAGGCAAGAGTTCTTGCCGGATTAGAAGGATGCGTCCTACCTGAGTTAATCGATCTATGATCGCGGATCGACATTCGTCGCCAAAAATCCGGCGCGGTATCAACATTATACCCTGAAATTGATGTAATATAAAGCCCTACATAATCTGCTTCTTTTTCAAACTCCTGAGAATAGCTCAATGCTCCTACTTGTGAGCCTAATTTATTAAAGGCAGAACCTGTTTCTATGCCCTGACTTGATGCGGCGGCATCAAGCAAAACGCCCAAAGCAGAGCCAAAAAGCATATTTGTTTGCTTTGATTTTATATGACCCATTATATTATGGGCATATTCATGCCCCAAAACTATTGCCAACTCTTCGTCTGTCTTGCAAAAATTCATCATCGCTGTTGTGATGAATATTTTTTTGCCGTCAGTATAGGCATTTGTAGTGCCCGAATCTAAAAGTTCAAATTCGTAAAAACACTCATCGACAGGAAGATTCATTTTTTTACATAGTCTGACTCCACCTGTTAATATATATGATGAAACGTCAAATAGGCGGTTTTTCTTATCCTGAAACTTACGTCGTGCTGCAAGTTCCTTTTTTAATTTAGCATCGGCAGCCAGCTGATTATGACGCTGGGTTTCTAATTGCAACTCGTGCTGATCTATTGTTGGATAATTTGTTTTTGGAGAAACACATCCTATAAGTTGCAAAATTACAATTATGCACATTATTTTTGTATAGTTTTTCATATTTCACATATTTTTTGTAAATTAATATAAGTTTTTCCAAGTAATACTTTCCAAGCGGCAAAAAAGACGATAATAACATTACTGGACTAAAATTATAGAGGGTATCAGTATGGAAATCAAATTCTCCAAGAATATTAAAAAAAATCAGGCATTGGTTTTTCTTGTATCTGAATCTCTGAATTTCAGCAAGGAACTAAAAGATATTGACCAAAAATCCGATAAATTAATCTCCCGAGCCATTAAATTTCAGAACTTTAAGGGCAAAACGGGGCAAACTATAGATATAACCGCTCCTAAAGATTTAAACTGCGAGCTTATAACCATAATAGGAACAGGTAAGGAAAAAAATCTTTCTCAAAACGATGCGCAATCTATTGGCGGAAAAATCTATACAAAGGTTAATAGCAATAAATCATCTTCTGCGTGTATTTGCGTTGGTCAGGTTAAAGATCCTTATATTGCAGCTGCAAATATTGCTTATGGAATCAAGTTAAAATCATATCGCTTTGATAAATATAAAACCAAACAGGAAGATGACAAACTGCCAACTTTCAAAAAAACAACAATTGTTTGCGAGGGCCATGGCAATGCAGAAACTCTTTTTGATAAATTTGATAAAGTTGCAGAAGGTGTATTTTTAAGCCGTGATGTAGTTACAGAGCCACCTAACATTTTATACCCACAATCATATGCCGATATTGTTAAAGGTGAGCTTAATATAAGTGGCGCGACTGTTAAGGTATTGGATCGCAATGCTATGCATAAGCTTGGTATGGGAGCACTCTTGGGAGTTGCTCAAGGGTCTGAAAAAGAAGCGCGCTTAGTTGTTATTGAATATAATGGTTCTGATAAAAAAGACCCTCCTATTGCTTTTGTAGGCAAAGGTGTGACATTTGATACTGGTGGAATATCCCTAAAGCCTTCTTTAGGCATGGAAGACATGAAATATGATATGGGCGGATCTGCTGCGGTTGTCGGTGTTATGAAGGCGCTTGCAGGACGTAAAGCAAAAATTAATGCCGTTGGCGTAATTGGTCTGGTTGAAAATATGCCAGGATCAAACGCTCAACGCCCTAGCGACGTTGTAACTTCAATGTCTGGACAAACTGTCGAAGTTCTTAATACTGATGCCGAAGGCCGTTTGGTATTATGCGATGCATTAACATATTGCCAGGAAACATTTAAGCCTAAAGTTGTTATTGATTTAGCAACATTAACTGGCGCAATTGTCATTGCACTTGGAGATCAATATGCAGGGCTATTTACCAATAGTGACAAGCTTGCAAAGCAGTTAAGTGCAGCTGGAAGCGATACTAATGAGAGGGTTTGGAGATTTCCTCTGGGTGAAGAATATGATAAATTACTTGATTCTCCTATAGCAGATATGCAAAATATCAGCTCTGGACGTGGAGCAGGAAGCATTACTGCTGCGCAGTTCCTTCAACGCTTTATCAAAGATGGCGTTGAGTGGTGTCACCTTGACATTGCAGGCGTTGCGTGGACGAAAGAAGAAAAAGATATTTGTCCTAAAGGAGCAACTGGCTTTGGTGTTCGCTTGCTTGATCGCTTCGTGTCAGATAACTATGAGGGAAAATAGGACCTGAATAAATGGCCGCAATTAATTTTTATCATCTGACAAAATCTCCGGTGGAAAAGGCTCTGCCTAAACTATTGGAGAAAGTTATACAAAATGATCAAAGGGCATTGGTAATTTCTGCTAACGCACAAAATACTGCTGCTCTTAATAAACAGCTATGGACATATACAACAAAATTCTTTTTGCCCCACGGCAGTAAAGAGGATATTTTTCCTCAAGAGCAGCCAATATATTTAACCAACGCCAATGATAACGAGCACCCAAATGGCGCATCAATCTTAGTGATACTGGATAATGTATCTCCAGATTTACAAATAGATAATTTTGCTCGCTGCCTCTATCTTTTTGATGGCAATAATGACGAGCAAACGTCACTGGCGCGTAATCACTGGAAAGAACTTAAGAAAGATGGTCACGAGCTTGTTTATTGGCAACAAAATGAAAAAGGCAAATGGGAGGAAGGCGCTTAAATAATGACATCAAAATCCATATTACAATTAAAGGATAAGCTTGCACCTAAACTTCCTACTATATCTTTTGAGTTCTTTCCTACTAAAACTCCAGAAGCAAGGGAACAGTTGGAGAGTGTAATTTCTCAATTAAGCCCTTTTAACCCAACATTAGTATCGGTTACTTATGGAGCCGGAGGATCATCAAAAGATGCGACCTATGAAACCATAGAATATATTAAGAACCATACGGGCGTTGTTCCAGCGGCTCATTTAACATGCGTTAGTGCAACTAAAGATGAAATAAATGAAGTTGCTCAAAAATATCTTGAGATTGGTGTAAATCACATTATTGCATTACGCGGAGATGTTCCTGGCATGAAAGGTGAATATGTGCCCACTCCCGGCGGTTATGCATATGCCGACCAGCTGGTAACTGGTCTTAAGAAACTTGGAAATTTTGATATAACAGTTGCTGCATATCCTGAGAAGCACCCGCAAGCATCATCATTAGAGGCTGATATTGAGCATCTCAAACGCAAGCAGGATGCAGGAGCAGACAGAGCTGTAATGCAATATTGTTTTGATAATGATGTAATTTTGAGATTTGTTGAAAAAGCCCGCAAAGCTGGTGTTACTATTCCTATTATCCCTGGAATTATGCCAATATATAACTTTCAGCAATCGCGTAATTTTAGTCAGCGTTGCGGAGCTGATGTGCCAAAATGGCTTGTAGATTTATTTGACGGAACTGAGGATAATGCGCAGCTACATAACGATGTCGCATTGTCTGTTGCTTTAGAGCAATGCAGATTTTTAATTCAGGAAGGCTTTGAAAGTTTGCATTTTTATACGCTGAATCGTTCTGAGTTAATTATAAGTATTTGCCAGCTATTGGGAATAAAAGCTCAAAAATCCTGAAACTATAATAATTTATTGTAAAAGTTGGAAATTTAATAATGTTAGCAATATTTAAAATAATCATTACTAAATTCTGGCCGGCTCTTATTCCTGCGTTATTATATTTAATATGGCTTTTTTATGCTCGTAAAAAGGCCGCTGATAAGGAAAAAAAACCAAAATTAGGCGAAGGGCCGATTATTCTTACAGTTTCATCTATATTAATTATTTCATTGCTATGCATTTTATATATTTTTATAGATGTGTATGGGGAGTCTGAAACTTATATACCATCACATTTTGAAGGTAATGAGCTGGTTCCAAGCAAGGTTAAATCTAATGCCCAATAAATATAGTTTAACTAACAACCCCGGAGCTATAGAAATATTTAATGCCCTTGGGGCTGATAATGTAAGGTTTGTAGGTGGATGCGTACGCGACCATCTCATCAATAAGCCTATCAACGACATTGATATGGCAACCTCATTAACCCCCGAAGAGGTTTTATCAAAATTAAAATCTTGTAATATAAAGGCTATTCCAACTGGAATAGAGCATGGAACTATCACGGCTGTTATCAAAGAAGAAAACATTGAAATAACAACTTTGCGTAAAGACACTAATTGTGATGGCAGACATGCAGAAGTTAGCTTTACTGATAAATGGGAAGAGGATGCCGCACGGCGCGACTTTACTATAAACGCCTTATATATGGATAATAAAGGTAAGATTTATGACTATTTTAACGGTCAGGATGATTTAAAGTCAGGAATTATACGTTTTGTTGGCAATCCTGAAGAGCGCTGCCGTGAGGATTATTTAAGAATATTACGTTTCTTTAGATTCTATGCGCGATTTGCAACAGATAAGCCTGACGCAGAGTCACTTAATGCATGCATAAAATATAAAGACAAATTATCTGAGCTTTCCGGCGAAAGAATTCAGAACGAAGTAATAAAATTATTATATTCTAAAATGGCCGCAGAAACTATTGATCTAATGATTAGCTCAAAAATATTGGAAAACATCCTTCCAGATTTAGGTAATTACAATTATATGCATAAAATCCATGAAATTGAAGAGCAATGGAACCTTAAAATTGATGCGATGTTACGCTTTGCCTTATTGCTTTACTTTATTCCTGATCTAACGCAAAAAGATGCTTTATCCATAATCAGCAATTGGAAATTTTCTAACAGATATGGGCAAAAGATAATGGATATACGCTTTGCAAAAGCAAAATTTTCAATAAATATGCCTATAGCTGAACAAAAAAGAATTATTCGTAAAATTGGCAATGATCGGACAAAAGATATTTCTATAGTTTTCGCCTCCATAGATTATCCTAATAGATCTTTTTATAAAGAAATATATGACCTTGCAAATAGTTGGAAAGCTCCTACATTTCCTCTTTCAGGAAAGGACCTTATTGCAAAAAAAGTTTCCCCCGGAAAACAAATGGGTGACTTATTAAAAAAGGCTGAAGAATATTGGGAGGATAATGATTACCTTCCAACCAGCCAGGATTTATTAAAATATTTAAACTATTAGCATAAATTTAATTGCCTAAAGTCAACTTTAGATATAGCATGGTAAAATTCAAATATTTTGGGTTGTATTATGGCAAAATGTATTCTTACAGTTGATGATTCTAAAACTATGCGCAATATGGTCTCAGAAGCCTTGAAAAATGCCGGATATGATGTGCTAGAAGCAGAAGACGGCCAAGAGGCTCTTTCCGTGATAGAAAAAAATAATATTGATATGATAATAACAGATATCAACATGCCGAATATGGATGGAATTGAATTTATCACTAAATTGCGCAGTATAGATAATCACAAAAGCACACCTATAATAGCGCTGACAACAGAAGGTGGCGACTCAATGAAGGAAAGAGGAAAAGCAGCCGGTGCTAATGGTTGGATGGTTAAGCCATTTAATCCTGAAAAGATGCTTATGATAGTTAACAGGCTTTGTGCCTAAAAGTTAGTTAGAGCTTGCTAATATGGGCGCTAAAATCCTTGCAGTTGATGATTCAAAAACTATTCGCACCATGATCTCAACTGTGTTATCTGCTGAAGGTTACGAAATTATTGAAGCAGAAGATGGCGCTCACGCCCTTTCAATACTTCAGGAACATCATTTTGCTCTTATCATAACCGATATAAACATGCCTAAAATAAATGGCATCGAACTGATAAAACACATAAGAAAAGAATATGGCCATAAAGATACGCCAGTAATTGCTCTTACCACAGAATCCAACGAAAAAATTAAAACAGAAGGTCGCGAAGCCGGAGTTACAGGTTGGATGGTTAAGCCTTTTCAACCTGATAAAATGCTAAAGATCGTCCATCATTTCTGTACTATATCTTAAATTTTATACCTTGAGCTAAAGCTGGAGCTTCCTGCCCTATATAGCTTGTACTTGTTTGTCTTCTCATATATATTTTCCAACTGTCAGAACCTGATTCACGCCCGCCACCAGTTTCCTTTTCACCACCAAAAGCACCACCAATTTCTGCCCCAGAAGTACCTATATTTACGTTCGCTATCCCGCAATCACTATATTTTTTGAAATATTCAGCCTCTTTTATTTCGCTGGTAAATATTGCCGAAGAAAGGCCTTGAGCAACATCATTATGTAATTTCATAGCATCTTCTAAATTTGTATATGGCATAACATAAAGTATTGGAGCAAATGTCTCTTGTTTTACTATATCAATCTGCTCATTCATAAGCGCCAGCACAGGATTAACATAATATGCATCTGGGCACTCACTTTGCAGAAGTCTATCTCCACCAACATATTCAACGCAATGCTTACTTAATATCTTCACAGTTTTCTGCATATTTTTAAATGAATCCTTATCTATCAATGGCCCGATAAGGCTGCTTTGCATGAATGGATCACCAACTTTGCCATCTAAATTTTTATATGCATCTTTTAGGCTTTTGAAGAATTTATCCTTTATTGATTCATGTACAAAAACGCGTCTTGTTGAGGTACATCTTTGCCCTGCCGTACCAACTGCGCCAAATAATATAGATGGCAGAACAACTTTCATATCGGCTGAAGGAGTTATAATTGCTGCGTTATTTCCTCCAAGCTCCAGTAATGTTCTGGCTAATCTGTTTGCTGCACGCGATGCTACCTGTTTGCCCATTGCACAGCTTCCAGTTGCGCTTATCAGCCTTATACGGTTATCATCAACCATTTGCTCGCCTATATTGCGCTGACCTATTGTGATTTGTGACAACCATTCGGGAACCTCACCCTTATATCTACTAACAGCGCGCTCAAATAATTTATGACATACCAGTGCAGTAATTGGAGTCTTCTCCGATGGCTTCCATATAACGCTATTTCCACATATTATTGCTAAAGAAAAATTCCACGCCCATACGGCAACCGGAAAATTAAATGCACTAATCACACCGACTGGCCCTAAAGGCAGCCAATTTTCCTGCATTATGTGATCCGGTCTTTCTGAAGGTAATGTAAGACCGCCAATCATGCGCGATAACCCAACCGCATAATCGCAAATATCTATCATTTCCTGAACTTCACCCTCACCTTCGGCAAGTATTTTTCCACATTCAAGTGTTACTAATTTTCCAAGTGGTTTTTTTACTTTGCGCAAGATCTGACCAAATATTCTTATAAGCTCACCTCTTTTAGGTGCTGGCACATCCTGCCATTGCTCAAAAGATATCTGCGAGTTTAAAATTTTACTATCAAGATCATTTTTACTATCGGTTTTTACAGACGCTATCTTGCCGCCATCAATGGGAGAAAAAACCGCTAAGTCACCATCAAGATACTCTGATATGTCAATATTCATTTCACTTAAAATTTCACTGAGCATTGTAATATCCCCCGTTTCTTGTAGCTAAAAAATCTTCCAGCAATATTTCTTCCTGTTTTATAAATCCTTTTGTTGCAAGCTCCTCTCGTGCCACCATCTCTACCACCGATGCTATCGAGCACGCTGTTGTCCAGGATATTGCGCGCCACGATTCCCCATCTATATCTATTGGTTTATAGGATTTCACAAATTCATCTCTGAATAAATTATCACCTTTATAGCCTTCTACTGCTGCATGCACATAAACAATATCATCATTTACCGGAGGTTTTGCATTAACTAATATTTCGCCGGCTTTTATTCTGTCTTTTTTCATCATTAATTCATGAAAATAAAAACGCATTAATTTCATATGACCCGGATATCGCATAGTTTTATAATTTAACTCTTCAACCTTGCCATCATATGTTTCACACATAGTTCCCAAACCGCCAGATGTTGTAAATGCCTCAAGACTTCTGCCTTGTATGACAATATTTTCCAGATCCTGCATTGATGGCACCATTTTTATAGATCCGTCTTTTATAACCTGGCAATCATTAAGATACTCATTTACCACACCTTCAGCCGACCAGTTAAATGCATATCCAAGATCACCTTTTGGATGCTGTGGAAGCGCACCAACACGCAATTCAATTGAACGTATTTTTGAGAATTTCTTTGCAAGGCTCGCCCCAACTATCCCTATAAAACCCGGAGCAAGACCACATTGCGGCGCCATAACAATATTTGCATCTGCCGCTAGCTGGCGAATATGGTTTGTAGTGCTAAAATCTTCTGTAAGGTCAAAATAATGCGTATCTGTCTGACATGCAACCTCAGCAATAGCCTTATTTAAATGATATGGCAGACAAGAAACAACCGCATCATGCGCATATAATATTTTCTGCAATCTATCACGATTAGTCACATCATCTGACCTAACTGCAAAGGAAAATTCCTGTTTTAGATCTCCGCTATCAATGCCCGTTACATCAAATCCTGTATTTGATAATAAAGTTGCTACTAACTTTCCTACTTTTCCTAAACCAAGAACGGCTACTTTTTTTATTATCATATTTTCTCCAGACATAGAATCCATCGCCATGATACTAAAATATCAGACATCTTTCAATTTTTGGTTTTATATTTTTTAGGAAATGTTAGGCCGATCAAAAGATTTGGTAATTAAGACATGTGTTCCATTTTGAAACAAAGTCGTAATAATTGTTAAGCATAATAATATAATATGAAAAATAGATAATTATAAAAATGGAGGAAGTATGACAAGCGCAAGAGAAATTATAGGAAATACAGGCGTAAGAGAATTATTAGAAAATACAGGAGCAAGAGAATTCTTAGAAAGTAGTCCTATGGCGGGTTTTCTGGCATCTGAAGGCATTATCTTATTTAGCGAATTTCTTATCAGAGAGGGATATCTACCTTCAGTAGAAAATGTTGTAGGCAAAACTGCAAGCGCTCTTACAAATGTTATCAGCCTTATAGATTCTATGACCTCGCCGTAATTTGCTGCTGCAGAAGAAATTACTCAAGGGCTGGACATGTTCAGCATAATAGAAGAAAAAATATTTTTTGCAGAATACACGCTGCTAAAAGACCAAAGAGACGCATTAGAAAATTTTAAAGCAGCTCTAGAAATTTTAAATAAAGACCCAGATGGAAAAGAATTATTAGAAAAATTCATAGCAGATCCTGATTCCAGTATAGTTCTTTTGGGAAATTCTGGTAATAAAATGTCTGATTATCTTGAATCGTCCACAGCCAGAGGTCTTTTTGATAAAAACACCAACAGGCTTTATTTAGATTGTATAAATATACCTAGTTATGTAGCGCAAACAGCAATACATGAGTTAACACATTATATTGATATTTTAAATAGCCGTCCAGGAGAGAATATTGACGAAGTTGGTGATTTTTTTCGTTATTATACAATAAAACATACGCCTAATTTAATGAAATTTTCTAATGAAAAATATTATTCATTTTATGCCAGTCTAAATTTACCTATTTTTTCTGACGAAGATATAAAAAAATATCTTTTAGCTATAGAAGAAGGCTTTAATAATATTGATCTGTTTTTCAGATTTATGGAAGAAAACCCGGATTTCACTTTAGGTGAAAAACCAGACCTTGCTGAATTTAATACTGCAGAAAGTAAAAAGATTAAAGAAATCCTGAATTTTATTGAAAATGACTATGAAGGAAGAGAAGTAGTGACAGTGGATTTTGGTGAAAAACAAAAAAGATTGGATGTTGGTAAAAATGTTTTGCAAACTCTTATCACCAAGCCCGACATAAAAGTGCAGCAAAAAGTTGTTCTGCATGGGCGTGGAAATTTATTCTATATTCAACCAGACAGGCCGTTGGATAGTTTTTTAACTTCTATTGATGCAGTAAATTCTTTGCTTGGTAAATATAAAGATCAAGGACAAACATATAAGTTAATTATTGAAGCACATGCACACGCCAAAGAACGTGGCGATAAGATGTATGAAGTACTTTTTCCTACTATGAAAGAGTTGGACGAGACAATTTATGTTGAAAACTCAGCTCATATCAAGGAAGAGTTTGAAAAGTGGAAAAAGTCTCAAACTCAAGAAAAAGATTCAGACAAAAGCAAAACAAGCTGGAGACAAAAAGAAGATGCAAGAAATGAAGAAAAAACTATATATAAGCAGGAATTATAACTCAAACTGTTGTTACTTGGTAAAGCACTAATTAACATCATAATAGACACTGTTAGCAAAAAACACTCTATAGATTGGAGTTATTTTAATTTACTAACAGTGTCTAAAATCTTCCAAAGATGCGCACGCCGCTCCCATATTATTCCACGAGACATCCAATGATAAAACTGCCATGGCACATGTTGGAAATCCCGATCTTAAATTTTGTATTAATTGAGGATCTCCTTCTCCAACCAATCCGGCACATAATTGATGCACACCAGGATTATGCCCCACAATCATAAGTGAATCCACCTCGTCGCCAAAATTTGCAATTTCCTTTAAAATTTCACCTGGCGTTGCCAGATATAATTTTTTTGATTTATTTATGGCGGTATCAATATCTGCAAATTTGCATATATTTTCCGCAGTTTGAGATGTGCGCAATGCATCTGAACATATTATTTCTCTGGGCTTAAGACCGATTTCTTTTATATATTCTCCCATTTTTCTGCTGGCTTTTATTCCCTTATCAGTAAGCCCGCGCGAATGATCATCAGAACCATTTTCTGCCTGCGCATGCCGTAATATAATTAATTGCCTTGCCATAAAATATTTCAACCTATTGATTAGTTCGTTATACACTGTTAATAAAGTATAATGAAGCTACTATATCCTATAATATGTCCTATCTAAAGGAGAGATTATATTGCCACATAATAAAATAGAGACTAAACCATTTTTTGAGCGCCCTTACGATAGATTTATCAATCGGGAGCTTTCATGGCTTGCCTTTAATGAAAGAGTTTTAGAAGAGGCCAATAACACTAATAATCCTTTACTAGAAAGAGTGAAGTTCCTTTCAATATCGGCAAGTAACCTTGATGAATTTTTCATGGTTCGTGTTGCAGGATTAAAAGAACAGGTTAGAAATAAGATAGAAACAAGAAGCTTTGATGGGCTAACTCCTGAACAGCAACTTGATCACATAATGTCGCGCACATCCCATCTTACGGAAAATCAGCAACATTGTTGGGCGCAGTTAAAATTAGAGCTTAAAAAAGAATCAATATATGTAGTCTCCAAAAATGATCTTAGCAGAGCCGATAAGAAGTGGCTTGAAGGGTATTTCTTTGATAATTTATTTCCTGCATTAAGCCCTATTGCTATTGATCCTGCGCATCCATTTCCTTTTTTACCTAATTTAGGACTGGCAATTTTAGTTAGCCTTGAATCCAATAAGATTCATAAAAATCTTGATGCAGTAATACCATTACCTGGCAAGCTTGACAGATTCATAAATATACGCAATGAAGATACTCACTTCATCCTGCTTGAAGATGTGGTTGAAATCTTCAAAGAAATTATATTTCCTAAAAATGAAATAACTGGTTTTGGTATAATTCGCATCACCAGAGATAGTGACCTTGAGATTGAAGATGAAGCCGAAGATTTGGTAAGTCACTTTGAAAGCGCTGTAAAAAAACGCCGTAGAGGCAGTGTAATTCGCCTGAAGGTCAGCCCTTCAACTTCAAGTCACTTGAAAAATATGATTATAAAAGAGCTGAATGTTTCTAAATCAGATATATCCGACAGAAGTATAATACCGGGTCTGCGCGATGTTTATGACCTATATAATACTCCGCGTTCAGATTTAAAATTTCCCAAATATAGTGAAAGATTTCCTGAGAGAATAAGTGACTATGGAGGAGATTGTTTTGCAGCAATTGCCGCAAAGGACATAATAATTCACCATCCTTACGAAACTTTTGATGTTGTAGCAAGCTTCCTGCAACAGGCGGCAAGAGATCCTGATGTTATTACAATTAAGCAAACACTTTACCGAACAAGTAATAACTCGCCAATTGTAAAAGCATTAATTGAAGCTGCAGAAGCCGGAAAGTCTGTAACTGTGATAGTTGAGCTAAAAGCAAGATTTGATGAAGAGGCAAATATACGCTGGGCAAGAGATTTAGAGCGAGCTGGCGCGCAAGTTGTATTTGGTTTTGCTGAATTAAAAACTCATGCCAAGGTTTCATTGACTGTAAGGCGTGAGAAATCAGGCCTTAAATCATATGTACATTTTGGAACCGGCAATTATCATCCGGTTACGGCAAAAGTATATTCTGATCTTTCATTTTTTACCTGCAATCATGATTTATGTCAGGATGCATCGCACTTATTTAATTACTTAACCGGATATCTTGCTCCAAAAAGTTTTTCAAAACTTATTGTATCGCCAATAAACTTACGCAAAAAAATTATAGAGCTGATTAATCAGGAAATTGAACATGCCAAGAACGGTAAGCCGGCAAATATATGGGTTAAGCTAAATGCAATAACCGACCCTAAAATTATAGATGCTCTATATAGGGCATCACAATCTGGCGTCTCGATAGATCTTGTAATAAGGGGAATATGCGGTTTGCGCCCGGGCATAAAGGGATTTTCTGATAATATCCGCGTTAAAACCATTGTGGGAAGATTTCTTGAACATGCACGCATTGTTTGTTTTGGTAATGGCAATCAATTACCTTCAAAAGATGCAAAAGTATTTATATCTTCAGCTGACTGGATGCCGCGTAATTTTGATGGCAGAGTTGAGGTTATGGTTCCAATAGAAAATGAGACTGTTCACGAGCAGGTAATCGGGCAAATTATGAGCGCCAACATAAAGGATAAAAAGCAAAGCTGGAACCTTGATTCCAAGGGTGTGTATCATAGAGAAGAATGCACAAATAATGATTTTTGCGCGCATGAATATTTTATGACCAACCCCAGCCTTTCAGGGCGTGGCAAGGCTTTAAGCAAAGCTGATTTGGATCAGCAAAAAGATAAAATATATAAAGTTTTAAAGTTTGATAAAAAAAATAAGCCCAAAAAGGACTAATTATAAGTTTACAATTAATGGAAAATTACTTAATTGCTATATTCGATTTAATAAAGATGAAATAACATAAATATGGAAAATCATCCAATTGCCATAATAGATATTGGCTCTAACTCTGTTCGATTGGTTATATATGACGCATTAAAGCGCGCTCCAATGCCTATATTTAATGAGAAGTTGCTTTGCGGACTTGCAAAAAATATGGATAGCACAGGCGTACTAAATGAAGAGGCTGTTCCGCTTGCAATACAGACTATTAGAAGATTTATTCAGCTTGCATTGATAATGAACTCTTCTGAAATTCACCTGATTGCAACTTCTGCTGTCAGAGATGCTAAAGATGGCAGAGACTTTGTAAAAGAAATCGAGAAAGAGCATAAAATTGAAGTCCAGATAATAGAAGGAGAAAAAGAAGCAGAGCTTGCCGGATATGGAATATTATCTTCAATACCTGGTTCTAAAGGTGTTGTAGCAGATTTAGGAGGAGGAAGCCTTGAGCTGGCATCTATAAAAAATCATGCAATCAAAGAAAAAGCCTCTTATCCTATCGGGCCTTTGCGTATATGCACTGCTAAATCTTCCTTAGAAGAACAAAAATCTATAATTGAGCAACATCTGCAAAAATTTCCTTTAGATAAAACCCTAAATGGAAAAGACCTTTATCTTGTAGGTGGCGCTTTTCGTAATATTGCCAAAGTACATATGGAAAAAGTGGGATATCCACTTAAAGTTATCAACAACTATACTGTCACTAAAGATGATTTTATCAAAACACTTGATGAAATTGGTCGGATGACCACATCAAGATTAAAAAATATACCCAGAATATCAAGCAAGCGTGTTGAGTTTTTACCATTTACAATATTAATCTTAAGAAAAATTATTGAAATGGGTAATCCGGAAAATATAACTTTTTCTGCATATGGCATACGTGAAGGATATTTATATGACCAGCTTTCCAGCAGCCAAAAGAAAGAAGATCCTTTAATTTCCGGCTGTATAGATATTACCAGAATAATGCTTAAAGATCCTGATTATGGATATGAATTATTTCAATGGATGTCACCATTATTTGCAAATGAATCACCAAAAGGTCGCAGATTACGCTTGGCGGCCTGTTTGTTGCATGACATTTCTTCATATGAAAACACTGAATATCGTGCAGAAATGGCATATCGGCGCATTATGGATTCCTCTTTGATGGGAATTAGCCATAAGGGGCGTTTATTTTTGGCCAACGCCCTATATTTTCGCTATAGCAATGTTATGGATAAAAAAATTGTCAGCAAAATCCAGAATCTTTTAAGCCCTCAAAGATTTCTAAAAGCCAAAATAATAGGCTCAGCAATACGTCTGGGCAGAAGCATAAGCTGCAGCCATTTTGGTGTATTAAAAGAAACAAATCTACAAATCGACGAAGATCAGATAACCCTTAATTTGGGATCATATAGCACTTCTCTTTATGGCGAACCTTTAGAGAAGCGCATACGCAATCTTGCTGATTTATCTGAGCGTGAATATGAGATTTTGTAAACTAACCTGAATGTGCACGACCTATATTTTCGCCTTCTTCTTTTTGCTTTCTTTGCTCACTAACACGATCTTTCCATGTTGTGTCTTCTGCAACTGACGAACGCTCTTCTTCTTCAGCGGCGCCATCTGCTGCTGGCACAGACTGCTCTTTCTTTTCATCAATTTTTGTTTGAATAACATCTAACGATTCTTTTAAATGGTCGATTTCTTTTTGTATAGGTTCTTTGTCCCGTTCTGGACAATTCTTATCTTCAAGAAAAGATTCTCTCTTTTTCTTACTATGCTCCAATACCTCTTTAGTGCGATTAAGCGTTTCTTTTAAAATTCCAACATCATACTTCTTACATAATGGGTCATAAGCACCGTTTTTTAACTGCTCAATAAATTCATTTATGTGTTGATCATTAATTGTATTTTCTGCTAAACCATAATAATTATTATCATCATAAATAATGATTCTTGATTTATCAGCGATAAATTCTACAAGATCAAGAGGTGTTAAGATTGCACCTTTTTGTTTTAATTTCTGCTTATCTGATTCAGTGATTCCATTTGTAAAATCACAATCTATTAATATTGCTCTTGATACACTTCTTGCAACCAGAAGTTTTCTCGCAGAAAAAAATATTGTTCTGCTTAGATTAGCGCCTGCTAAATGACCAGTATTTTCAGTAATATGTACTCTTTGTAAGTCAGCACCCGTTAAATTAACACCTTCGAAACGAGCATTTGTGAAGCAAAGGCTTGTTATTTGAACTTCTGTTAGATTAGCATTCCTTAACTTAGCATTTTCTAACTTAGCCTTTCTTAAATTAGCCTTTCCTAAATTAGCATTCCTTAACCTAGCATTTTCTAAATTAGCATTTTCTAAATTAGCATTTTCTAAATTAGCATTTTCTAAAAATGCATATCCTAAATTAGCATTTTCTAAATTAGCATTTTCTAAAAATGCATATCCTAAATCAGCATGTTTTAAATTAACATTACTTAAATCAATGCCCCATAAATTAACGCTCTTTAAACTCGCGCTTTCAGCGCCTTCAACTCTTTCTCCAACCATATATTTTTCTATTATTTTATTATATAAATATTTATAATGCTTAAATAATATTTCTCTTGGATTTAATTCCTCATCTGAATAGATGAGGCTCTTTGCCTTTTCAGGCAATTTATTAATTAAGCTTGAACTTTCCTGAAGCTTAAGAATTTCTCTTTGCATTTCATCATTAGCGCCTTGGGGCAAGACCAGCCATCTAAAATCAAATTGCTCTCCTTGTGTTTCTTCAGTATGACTTTCTGTATATTCACGATTACTGCTCATAAAATTAACCTTTAAAATATTTATTAAAATAGTATTTATAACCCACAAATATTACAGTTATATTACAAATTGATTTTAAAATTAAGAAATTAAAAGACCGTGTCTAGTGATTACAGCTTGCAGAATGTATATGCGGCGGATGCATTTTTATATATTTATCCATCTTTTTAAGCAGCATATCGCGCTTCATTTTAGATAAATAATCAAGATATACCTTACCATCTAAATAGTCTATCTCATGCTGGATTACACTTGCAAAAAAGCCATTTGCTTCAAGCTCCTGATTTTTTCCTTCTTTATCGAGATATTTTACCTTTATTGAAGATGGGCGGGTGATTTTAGCAGAAATACCTCTATAGCAAATAGACGCCTCTTCAAATGTCTGCGTTTCTTTTGACCTGTAAGTAATTTCAGGATTTATAAAAACATATGGATTTGGTTTGCCGTCTTCATACATATCAACTATTGCAATGCGCCTTAATATGCCAACCATATTAGCGCCTATGCCCACCGCCTGTTCAAAATATAAAGTTTCAAACATATCATCGATTAATTCTCTTATTTCATCATCAACCTTCTCAACGGGAAGTGCTTTTTCCTGAAAAATCTTGTTAGGCGCATAAACTAGTGGCAATAGTGACATTAATATTCCTTTTATTGACTTATTTCTTTAAATTCTATTTTTCCATTTTCTATATAAAGAGCGATATCGCCTTTTTTTAAAGCAATAGCATATTTACCAAACACCTCATATCTCCAGCCCTTCATCGCTGCAATTTCCGGATTATCATAGGCCGCTATAGCGCCCAGATCTTCGCTATTGGCAATTAACTTATCAGCAACTTCATATTTCTGACATTGAGTTGTAAGCAATACTCTTAGTAAATCTATGAGTGGCTTATTCATATTGGCTATTTTTTTTAGATCTTTTCTCTTGGGCATTTCCTGACTTGTGATTGCCTGCGATTGTTTAATTTGATCTACTATCTCCTGGGCAACAGAATTTTTAACTCTTCCAACACCTCTTATGCGCAAAAGCTCTTCAATATTTGCAGGTCTTGAAGCTGAAATATCAAGCATAGTTTGATCTTTTATTATATGACCACGCGGCTTATCAAGAGATTTGGCTTTTTCCTCACGCCAGTGCGATAGCGCCCTTACCGCACCTAAAAATGCTTTTGAACCACTTTTTCCGGCGGCTTTTTTCCATATATTATCAGGATTGGCTTCATATTCTTTTGGATCGAGCAATTTTGCCATTTCCTCTTTCACCCATAAAGAACGTTTCTGCTGGTCTATTCTACCTTGCAAATGCTCATATACTTTACATAAATGACTAACATCAGATAATGCATATGATAATTGCTTATCAGATAATGGCCTGCGTGACCAATCAGTAAAGCGTGAGCTTTTATCGAGCTCTATACCAACAATATCCTTTACCAGATTAGCATATCCTACAGATCCACCATAGCCACAAACCATCGCTGCTACTTGCGTATCAAAAACTGCCTGTGGCAGCGATCCTGTTATATTTAATATAATTTCCAAATCCTGCTTTGCAGCATGGAAAACCTTAAGCACGTTATCATTGTTAAATAATTCAAATACAGGTGATAAATCAACGCCCGCAGCTAAGGGATCTATTGCCACACATTTTTCTGGTATGCCAATCTGAATCAGACATAATTTTGGATAATATGTCTTATCGCGCAAAAACTCTGTGTCTACGCTAATATATAACTCATCGGATAATTCCCGACAAAGCTGCTTTATTTGATTATTATCTGTTATAATTGTCATGGGGTAATATCTACCCCATAACGTTATATTGGTCAAAGAATCTTAAAAATTTTTATCTTCCTATTTGTCTGTCTAAACCTAACTGGGTTTGTAAATGACCGATATCTCTTTCTAACTGTATTTTCATCGATTGAGTAAACTTCTTATTTCTCGCAAGGACTCCGATAGCGCTCCTTGCCAAACTAAAAGTACTTTCTACATCCTTAACGTTATATCCTTGAGCTTTTGGCTTATCTTCTTTTGAATCTGGCTTATCTTCACCTGAGGCAGCAGCGACATTTACAGATTCATCCAACTTATCAAAAGTTAAATTTCCTTTTTCATTTGAACCAAAAGCTTCACGGAAAGCGTCTGCTACCGGTTTTAGCCTTGGATTACCTTCTTTGTCTTTATATATTTTATAAATCTTTTCAATAGCCTGTTGAAGATTTAATTCTTCACCTTTTTTACCTACAACGCGAGTTGGAGAATCAAGTCCTTTTCCTTCAATTCCTTTTAGAAATTTTTGATTAAACTCCTGTTGCTGTTTTTCTTTTTCAGATATCACAGATGAATAAAATCCCCCTGATGGCTTAGGATTAGATTCACTAATATCCCTACTAGATGAGCAGGGAAACAATTCTCCTTCTTTAGCTGTTTGTTCTTGTTGCTTAATAACATCCATGTCTTTTTTAAATTTTTCAAGAATTATATCTTTTATTACTTGTGTCGGATTAATTTTAACAAAGATCTCCGCAAAAACATCTCCTCCTAATTGAATCCTCGCAGATTTCTTTCCCATTGCGATACTAAGAGCGCTATCCTCAACATTCTGCCCAGATGGCAAACTATACCCAAAAGTTTCATATATATCAGCACCTTTTTCAACTAGAATTCTTGTACAACGTATGTCGTTAGCCCCCATTGCCATGATTAATGGTTTGAAACCATTAATTTGAGATGAATTATAATCATATCCTTTATCTATCATATGCTCTAACATTTCACTTATGTCATTATCATTTTTTTCATCAAAAAAAATTAGGTGACAAACGCTCTGATTGTTTACCGGAGTCAAACTTAATATATCTATTCCATCAGGCCTTTGCGAACTTTTACCAAAGTTTTCTTCTATATATTTAAAAAGCTCAAAATTTCTTGAAATAGCGGCAAAATGAGCAATATTATACTCCTCGATAAGTTTACCATCTTTGCTAACGCCACCAAGCATGGAAGGATCAGCACCTGCTTCAACTAAAAGCTTAAAAATATCTGCATCCCCCCGATAAGCAGCTTCATGCAGTGGAGTCCTGCCCGTATCCGTATTTTTTTTATTAACATCATAACCGGCTTCAATAATAGCTCTTATACTATTGGATTTTCCATAAAAAATAGCAAGTTTAATAAGATCAAATACATGCCTATCCTCTCCTATTTCAACTGTCTGATTAAGCAGATGTGTTTTTTCTTGTAAGATTTCTTTAAGTTGTTCAGAATCATCTAAGAGTATTAAATCAACAATTTCTTTGAATGAATCTGATAATTCGGGTTTCACATCTTCTTTAGCTGATGCATGTTTTTGAGCGGACATATTAACACCTTAATAAAGTTTAAAATAATATATTAATTATTAATAGAAAAAGATTATTACAAAATTATTACAATATTTAATAATCTCAAACAATACTTGGAATTTGCGTATATATCCTATATATGAAACAGACTGTAAATAATAAGGACTCTCCAATGCATGAATTTCGTACACATAATTGCAATGACTTAAACAAAGAAAATATTGGACAGAATGTAAAATTATCCGGCTGGGTACATCGCAAACGCGACCACGGAAATTTGCTATTTATAGATATTCGCGATCATTATGGAATAACGCAACTGGTTATAACTCAGGAAGATAAGTTTCTTGATCTGGCAACACATGTACCAAATGAAAGCGTTATTACAGTTACAGGAAAAGTTGTTGAGCGTGACGCAGAAACAGTAAATGAAAATATTCCAACCGGTGCTATTGAAGTTTCAGTAGAAACATTTGCCATAGAATCAGAAGCGCAGCCTTTACCTATGCAGGTCAACATCATGCGCGATTATCCTGAAGAAACGCGCTTAAAATATCGCTTTTTGGATTTACGCCGCGAGGATGTGCATAATAATATTATTTTGCGCTCAAAAATTATTCAAAGCATCCGCAAGCGCATGACTGATCAGGACTTTCTTGAGATTCAAACTCCTATATTAACAGCCAGTTCGCCAGAAGGTGCGCGTGATTATCTGGTTCCAAGCCGCGTTCACCCAGGTAAATTTTACGCACTGCCACAAGCGCCTCAGCAATTTAAACAATTATTAATGACATCAGGTTTTGATAAATATTTCCAGATAGCGCCATGTTTCCGTGATGAAGATGCTCGCGCTGACCGTTCGCCGGGTGAATTTTATCAGCTTGATATGGAAATGGCATTTGTCACCCAAGATGATGTTTTTGCAGCTATTGAGCCGGTAATTCACGGTATATTTACCGAGTTTTCGAATAAAAAAGTAACCGATGCACCATTTCCACGCATTTCATATAAAGAATCCATGCTAAAATATGGTAATGATAAACCAGATTTGCGCAATCCTATTGAAATTAGCGATGTTACGGAAGTCTTCCGTGGATCAGGATTTGGTATTTTTGCCGGACAAATCGAAAAAGGTGCATGTGTTCGGGCAATCCCATCACCTAATACTGGCGATCGCGCCCGTAGTTTCTTTGATAAAAAGAATGAATGGGCACGAGCAGAAGGATATCCCGGTCTGGGCTATATAATTTTCAAAGATGGTGAAGCTAAAGGGCCAATTGCTAAGAATCTTGACGAAGATCGCATTGCCAAATTGCGTGAAATTGCAAAATTGGGAGATAATGACGGCGTATTTTTTGCCTGCGGAAGCAACGATGATGCCGCAGAGCTTGCCGGAAAAGCTCGTACTAATATTGGTCAGGAGCTTGGTCTTATCGATGATAATGAGTTTAAATTCTGCTGGATTGTTGATTTTCCATATTTTGAATGGGATGAAGATAATAATAAAATCGACTTTAGCCATAACCCATTTTCTATGCCACAAGGCGGTATTGATGCAATTATAAATGCCAAATCAAATGAAGAATTATTAGCAATAAATGCTTATCAATACGATATTGTGTGTAATGGCGTAGAGCTTTCCAGCGGTGCGATTCGTAACCATAACCCTGAATTAATGTATAAAGCATTTGAAATTTGTGGCTATGGTGCTGATGTTGTTGATGATAAATTTGGCGGTATGATTCGCGCATTCAAATTTGGCGCACCTCCTCATGGCGGTATAGCACCGGGTATTGACCGTATGGTTATGTTGCTTGCTGATGAGCCTAATATACGTGAAGTAATAGCCTTCCCAATGAATCAAAAAGCTGAAGATTTATTGATGAACGCGCCATCTACAATTGATGTTAAGCAATTACGCGAACTGAATATCCAGCTTTCACCAAAGGCACGTCAAATTTTAGAAAAAGCACAAAATCCTGAAGATGAGGCGGCGGCATAAGCCACCGCCTGCTTTCTTAAGCCCTGATCTTACTGCTTGCTGCCGCTTCGGCCTGCCTTTTTTCGTGCATTTTTGTCCAAAAATCTGGCGCTCCGATATTAACACGTCTCATATCATCTTCTTCAGAAGAACGATCACTTTGACTGCCATCATCGCTACTAGCAGAAAATCCCTTTCCCGAGCCCTCACTACGAGAAGAAAACTGACTTGATAAATCGGACAAATCATCTATTTCTTGTTCATCAGTCCTTAAAAGTGCAGGAACTACAGGCAATTGAAAATTGGCAATATCATTTATCAAAGATGCAGCATTTGCTATTTGCTCTTCAGTAATTTCCTCTGCTTTACTAATTTTCTCAACTTTTGCAGTCAGACTTGCAGAAATTCCCGCAATTAAAGGAACCTGCTCTTTAAAAAGAGCTAAACGCTTGGCTAAAGTTTCATTTTTAATCAAGCCCTTATCAATCACATGATTTAGCACATTATTAACAAAATCATTCCTTTCTTGCATTGTTTCTAAAGAATCAGGAGACTTAATCTCAAATTTATCTGCAAAGAAATTTGCAACGTTATTTACATATTCTTTTGTCTTACTAATTGCATCTCCCTCAAAACCAAGAGTTTCTGCTCTTTTATAATCAATAGATGCCATTTGCAGTAATTCTGCTATAAATATCTGCAGGCCAAATGGCTTGTTAATCATTTTAACAAGATCAATATCAGGAGTCTCTTCTGATGGATTAAACGCAAAACCACAATTATTTATAAGCCCTGTATATGCATGTTTTGCGGCCGAACCAATTGCTCGCGTATTTTTCTCAGCCTTGTTTTCATACTTGCCATCTTCCTTATATCCTCTATGGCCAACAGGGTTTGAATAATTTTTTAATGCTGGTTTAAATATCTCCATTTTTCCCAGATCATCAAGCTGAGCATTTATAACTCCCTTGCTGTTCTCATCCTCACAGAAGAAAGATTTATGTGCCTCTGATGATTTTGTAACCGCAAAAGTTGCCTCATATTCTGCAATATCTTGCTGCAATTGTTCAAGATCATCAATTGACATATCGCACATATCCATGCCCTGCTCATAAGCTTTTTGTATTACCCTGCTCATTGATGCAAGCTGCAGCCCCTGAATAGTTCTTGGCATGGCGCCTAAAACATAGTTTCCACCACGACGATGTGCAGTGCCTTTTCCATATTCCTGAGCATATTGAACATTGGCAAAATGCTGACTATATAAATCTTCACCGATAATTTCTTTTACTTTTTCTTTGAATTTTCTGAAATTTAATTCCGATGACACGCTACTTTTTGTCATCTCTAAGATTGAAGACTGCCCCATATCTTTTGTTAAATCACTAGGACCTGAGAATGTACCAAAAATAAATTTTCTATGCCCACCATCATAGCCAGAGGTTATTGCATCTAATATCTCCTGGATTTTTTCCTCATCACCCTCTTTTTTTGCTTTTGAAAGCTCACTAATCACAGACTTATTAAAAACCTCCAGATTTTGCTGAAAATTCTCAATTGATTCCTTATTTTCACATAATGGCATATATATCTGGTCAATTTCTAACCCTATTTGCTTTTTTTCGCTTATATATCTGCTCACAGCTTTACGAGTAAACATTAATTTTGCAAGTAACTGGCTTGCCTTATCAGACTCATCAGGAAAATCAGAAAGAACCATACCCTTAGCATCAGTAAAAGCCGGAAGAGTACTTGCAATTATAGCATTTAGAGCAAAATTAACCGGTAAATCCGGTCCTTCCTTCTCACTAGTTTTTTCAAACTTAAGACCATCTAAATATTCTTTATATTGTGCATATTTTCCTTCAAAATCACTGCCTATTACATCACTAAATCCTGTAACCTTGCTTACAACCTCACTATGATTTAACATATGGACAAAATCACCAACACCTCTTTTTCCGCCATCCTCACAGGATATACGGCTTTGATAAAGATTTTTACTTGGATCACGCTTATCTTTTAGGTCATATATTTGAATAAGACTTAATCCCTGATTTGCATCGAACTCTAATATCTCGCTTACATTGGCAGTTGGATCACCATCCATATCGGGATTCCATACTATTACCCTTTCTTCTTCACTGCTTCTTAAATAATTAGATGCTAAAGCCCCTGCTTCTGCCTGCTCTTTTCTTGATATAACTTCCTTGCTGATTCCGCCCTTGATGAATCTTGTAATGATTGCATTTTCTAAATCTTCAAATGACTCTTTAAACTGCCCCTTATTTTCTTCCCCAAAAAACTCTTGATTAAATCTTTCTAGAATTTTATCCGAATGTTCCTCTGTATATTTTGCCTTGTCTGTAAGCGTTCCATATTTGCCATAAAACTCATCCCTTTGTTTAAAAGCTAATATACGAGCTAATAAATCAAAATCTTTACCCTGATCGGCTGTGTTATTTCCTATTGGATGAAATGTTTTAATTTTTTTAATTTCTTCTGATGCTCTTAAATCCTTTACTTCATTTTTGGTATTTTCATATATAAGCAGGAAGTTCTGCAATGTTGCCATTTTTGCATCAAATGAATCTTTATCAAAGGCAACTCTGCCTTTATCAACATCTTGCTTACCAATTATATCAAGGCCAAAACTTCTTATCCTTTCTATATGAGAATTAAGGCTAAATGCCGATTTTGAAACTAATGTACTCATTATTAATCATCTCCTTTTAAAAAAACCAAAAATTTCGTATATAAATTAAACCTCAAAAACTGATTCTATTGCCTCCAAAGAACGAATTTCTTCAATATCTGATGGTTTGATATAGTAATTTTCAGGCAATTCTATTTCCACATTTTTACCATCTGCATTGAGTATAAAACGAATTTTTGAAGCGTTATTCCCCCCAGTTTGCAAGAAATCATTCAAAAGTTCGATATTATCAGTGTTTTTAAGCTTTATATTAAGCGCAACTCTTTGATTCTGCGCCACTTCATCTAATAAACATATTGAATCGGCAATTATCCTTATTCCACCATCATCTTTGCGTGCATTTACCGACAAATATAAAACATTACCATTTTCTAATATTTCCTGAACGCTGCCTAATAATTCTCCATCATAAATGGCAACCTCAAATAATCCCGTTGGATCTGACAATACTATATTTGCATAACGTCCTCGCGCTGAGGATTTAATTTTTTTAGAAGCAAGGACACCTGCCATTTTGGCTGATATATTACCATCTGCTGCATTTTCTTCTAAATCTCTGAAAGACTGTATCGACATTTTACCTAAAATAGCATCATATGAAGTTATAGGATGCGAACTTAAATACATTCCAATTGCTGCAAATTCATGCGCAAGACGTTCCACACCTTTCCAATCAGCTATTGGTGCAAGTTTTGGCTTATCAATATCCTGCGTGCCGCCACCGCCGAAAAGACTAACCTGATTGCTTTGCCTTTCCTGGGCAACCATAGTTCCATATCTTATTAAAGTTTCAATATTTTCATAAGCCTGTTTACGATTATCACATATGCCATCACAAGCACCTGAACGTATAAGATTCTCCAACTGCCTCTTATTTATTACCTTGCTGCCAAGACGACCAACAAGATCAAATAAATCTTTAAACTCACCATTTTTTCTACGCTCAGCTACCAACTCTTCCATTGCCGCTACACCAACATTCTTTAATGCACCTAGCGCATAGCGGATTGCATATTTACCATCTTGCATTTTTTCAGGCACAAAAAGAGCCTCTGATTTATTAATGTCAGGCAATAATGTTGTAATTTTCTGTTCAACTATATCCTGACGGAAAACATTAATTTTATCGGTATCATTAATATCAAGATTCATTGACGCTGCTAAAAATTCCACCGGATAATTAGCTTTTAAATACGCCGTCTGATAGGAAATCATCGCATAGGCAGCCGCATGCGACTTATTGAAACCATAACCGGCAAATTTTGCTACAAGGTCAAAAATTGAGCTGGCAGTTTTTTTATCTACCTTATTTGCCACAGCCCCTTCAACAAATATTTTACGCTGCTTATCCATCTCAGAGGCAATTTTTTTACCCATTGCCCGGCGCAGCAAATCCGCTCCTCCAAGTGTGTAGCCACCCATTATCTGAGCAACCTGCATCACCTGTTCCTGATAAATAATCACCCCATATGTTTCTTTTAATACCGGCTCAAGCATAGTATGCAGATAGTCAGGCTCTTCAGTCCCATGTTTGCGCGCAATATAAGATGGAATATTATCCATAGGACCAGGGCGATATAATGAAATGATCGCAATAATATCATCAATATTATCAGGCCTTAATTTACGTAAAGTATCACGCATGCCGGCACTCTCCAGCTGGAATGCACCCACCGTATTTCCTGCCGATAAAAGCTCAAAGGTTTTTTTATCTTCCAAAGGTAATTTGCTTACATCTATATCTATATCGCGCTTCTTTAAAAAAGCGCATGTTTTGGCAATAACCGTTAATGTTTTAAGACCAAGAAAGTCAAATTTTACCAGCCCTGAAGCCTCGGTATATTTCATTGAATAGCCACTAACTGGCATATCTGAGCGCGGATCGCGATAAACTGGCACCATCTCATCAAGAGGACGATCTGCAATCACAACACCGGCAGCATGCGTTGAAGCATGGCGATATAGCCCTTCAAGCTGCATAGCTAAAGTCATAAGACGATTAACTTCCGGATCATCTTCCTTCATTTTACTAAGATTTCTATCCATTTTCAGCGCTTTTTCCAAAGTTATAGGATCAAGCGGGTTAAAAGGAATCATCTTGCTAATTCTATCAACCTGACTATATGGCAATTGCAATACACGACCTACATCGCGCAAAACGGCCTTTGCTTGTAATTTTCCAAAAGTAATAATTTGCGCAACTTTATCTGCTCCATATTTTTGCTGCACATATCTTATTACCTCTTCACGGCGCTCCTGACAAAAATCAATATCAAAATCAGGCATTGATATACGTTCAGGATTTAAGAATCTTTCAAATAAAAGTCCAAATCTAAGCGGATCAAGATCGGTAATTTCCAGTACCCATGCAACAACTGACCCAGCACCTGATCCACGCCCCGGACCAATCGGCACATCGTGACGCTTTCCCCATCGCATAAAGTCAGATACTATAAGAAAATATCCCGGAAACTTCATTTGCGTTATAATTCCCAGTTCATATTCCATTCTTTCCTTATATGGCAGGGCTATCTTATCCTTTTCTTCCTGCGACATATTTTCTGTGAAAACATGATCTTCCAGCCTTTTAATCAGCCCTTTTTCAGCAATGGCCTTCAACTCTTCAGCTTCATCGCGCCCACCCTCACATGAAAAATGTGGTAGCATAGGGTCATGTGGATATGCCATAACCGCGCATCTTCTTGCAATTGCGGCTGTATTATTTACCGCCTCTGGCAGATCGGCAAATAACGTTTTCATCTGGCGGGTAGTTTTAAAGAAACATTGATCGCTAACTTTACGCCTTTCTTGCTCATCAACATATGTTCCTGCTGCAATACATAGTAATGCATCATGGGCCTGATGCATATTTTGCTTAGGAAAATAAACTTCATTAGTTGCAACCAGCGGAATATTTAACTCATATGCCCACTTAATGAAAAGATCCTCCGTCTTTTCTTCGGCTTTTGTACCATGCCGGATAATCTCAATATATAATCTGTCTTTAAAAACATCATATAATTTTGAAAGTAATTTTTTTGCCTTATCCGGCTTGGCATCCAATATTAACCTGCCAAGAGGCCCAGAAGCGCCACCGGTTAAAAGAATCAAACCTTTATTAAGAGCAAACAAATCATCTATTTTGATATGTGGAGTAGTTTCATTTTTAATATTGGCAAAAGAATTACTAACTAACTTCAATAAATTTCCATAACCCTCATCATTTTGCGCTATGAGTAAAACTTTGTCATATATAGGGTCTTTGAAAGATTCTGCCTGATTATTTTCAAGCTGAACTTTAATTATACAACCAATGATAGGCTGAATTCCTTCTTTGCTTGCCGCCATAGAAAATTCCAGCGCGCCAAACATATTGCCACTATCGGTTATAGCAACCGCTGGCATTTGTCCAGTTTTTGCCAAAGATACTAATTCATCAATTTTAACTGCGCCTTCAGCAAGAGAATAGGCCGAATGAACACGCAAATGCACGAATGAATCTTCGCTAAATCCCCTTTTCTTTGCCATATACATTCCCTATGTGTGGCATAAGACTATAAAAGGTTTGAAAAATAGTTACAAGAGGCAAGGCTAAATTTTATGGCAGATTTTTTATTTGGATAGTTTTTTCCCTTTTTCCCCTTCTTCCGTTAGAACTTTCCTCCTTAAATCCCTTCTCCCTGGGGGAGAAAATTAGGATGAGGGGTTACATTCCTTTTGTCCCTTCTCCCTGTGGGAGAAGGTTAGGATTAGGGCTCTTTACTATCGTTGCGTTATGACACAATTATTAGCCCTCACCAGATTCCTAAAAAAGT
>JAOIVE010000049.1 GCA_028223895.1 Rickettsiales bacterium | reverse complement strand
CTTGATCTTTCCAATGCAATATTAAGTGAATTATTTAAAAGAGAGGCCATCGAAAATCAGTCATCAAATATAAACATTGATGCAAAAAATATTTTAATGAAAAATGGTGAATATTTTTCTGATTTTAAAGGTGAAATTGATTGTCCAAAAATAAAATGTAATAAAATAAATATATACAGCACAGTTTCAGAAAATAATTTTCTGGCTATAAGTTTAAGCCCTTTAGAAGATAGAAGCAGCTTTTTGATGGAATCGGATAATGCGGGATCTATATTAAGAGCTCTTGGAATATCAAATAACGTAAATAATGGCAGATTGACACTTCAGGCAATTTCCAAACGCTACGAAAATAATAATTTATTTGCCGAAGGAACATTACGCCTTGATGAGTTTAAAGCCATTAAAACACCCATTTTAGGAAAATTATTAACTCTTGCATCTCTTAAAGGTATCACCGACATATTAAATCAGGAAGGGATATCTTTTAAAAAGTTTGAAGCTCCATTTAACATGTCAGATAATATAATAAATATAAAAAATGCAAAAAGCTCCGGCTCTTCAATCGGCATAACAGGCGAAGGTACTATTGATATGAATAACGGGCATATGGATATTAGCGGCGTTGTGATACCAGCTCATGAAGTTAATAAGGCTTTAAGCAACATACCAATTGTAGGAAAGCTTATAGTAGGAAAAAAGAATGAAGGCGTAATAGCTACAAAATATAGAATTAAAGGCCCTTATGAAGATGCAAAAGTTACTGTAAACCCACTATCGATACTAACTCCAGGCTTTTTAAGAAATTTATTTGATATTTTTGACTAGCTGATTTTCTCTCTAGAGGCTGATAAATTAGTTCCATCCAGTTTCTTTTGCAATAATCTCTGCATCTGGAATATATTTAGAAAATTCGCTGATATTAGCTTCATCCATTTTAAAGTTTTTCCATTTCTTTAGGGCGCTTGGCATTGCTATATCGTCTACCACCGGAAACTCATAATTTTTACTGACATAAAACTCCTGAGACTCTTCGTGAGCAAGAAAATCCAATAGCTTTATTGCATTTTTGATATTTAATGAATGAGTTACAATACCGCCGCCACTTATATTAATATGCGCTCCCCTCTTATCCTGATTTGGAAAAAATATACCTATTTTCTCTGCCAGCTTCCTATCCTCTTTATTATCCGAAGTTAATAATTTTAAATAATATGATCCATTTGCTATAGCTATATCTCCTTTGCCATTTGCAAGCGCGCGCAATTGATCGATATCACTACCTTGAGGATTTCTGGCAAAATTTGATACTAGCCCCCTCGCCCATTTTTCAGCAGCATCTTTGCCATTAGCTTTGATTAATGATGCAAGTAAGGACTTATTATATATATCTTTTGAAGAGGAGATCAAAATTTTACCCCCCCATTTTGGATTGGCTAAATCTTCATATGTTGATAGTTCTTCGGGCTTAACTTTATCTTTTGCATAAAATATTACCCTCGCCCTCTTGCTTAATCCATACCATTTTCCATCTTCATCGCTCATATTTTCTGGTATGTTTCTATTTAGTTTGCTTGAGTAAATATCTCGTATCAGCCCTTTTTCTTTTGCTATTTCCAAAGTCCTGACATCTGAGGCAATAAAAATATCCGCAAAAGTAAATCTGCCTTCTTTTTCCAATCTTTCTATTAATTTTGGAGCATCATCGACCAGCAATTTTATTTGAATATCCGTTTCCTTGGTAAATTTATCAAAAATTTTGCGCATTGATTCTTCTTTTTTTGAAGAATATATGCTTAAAACTTCTATATCGCCTATTTCATCTTCAAGCGCATTTGCATTTTGATTTGGCACAAAGGAAAGAAAAATAACCGTAATGCCTATAAACATAAAATTATACATTAACTTATGCATATTTATAATTACCGTGATATAAGTTTAAATACTTATTATATAGTAAATAACTTAAGCAATTATTTATAAATATTAGATATCAACGTTTTGATAAAATATCATTTTTCTGAGCACTACCCATACTACTACCAAGAAAAAAATTAAAGCCCTGCTGAGCTAAGGTTAAGGGCGCAAGCAATAATGCTCCGCCAAAAGCATTATTTAAAGATGCTGGAATTCCTCCATTAAATGCAATAAAAGCCAGCTCTATTGCCAGCATAATTAGTGCTGACCAGGTTAAAAATGCCGGAGTATAACTTTTGGTTTTAACTGCCATTTGGCGGGCATCTTTGCGATCTTCTGCCATTATTTTTTCTATATCAACTCCCAGCTCCTGAGCTTGTTTTAAAAGCTCAATCTCTGCCAGCTTTAACTTTGCTATGATTTTAGGATCTCCACTGGAGACTATCGAATCTATAACATCTTCAGAGGAATTTTTAGATATTCCCAAAGCTTCTTTTACTGCATGCGTGGCCATTAAATTAAATGGCGGTGGCAATATAGAAGTTAATATTGGCGCTGCTGCACGCGCTGCTTCTCTCCATTTCATAATGTTATATCCTGTTTATATGAGTTCAAAATGCGGCAAATCGTGGAATGATTGATCGGAAAATTTCCAATTTTTATTCCAATCTCCTCCCCATCTGATTGGAATATTTTGCCATTCAGCAACTGCAAACATCATTCCTGCAAGTAGATAAAATCGCTCTTTGTCATTCCAGTTAATTGGATAAGGCGCTATATCCACCGCCCTGCTTGGGAATTCATTATGTTTGCTATGCGGATATTTTAATTTACTTTGCCCGCTATAGAATAAATTATTTTGCTTTTCCTTATTTCGATAGCCATCAACTATTGTAAAATCAAAATATTTTATAACTTCATTGCATATTTTTTGTAATCGCAAGTCGCATTGACTAAGCCTCTCTTGCGAAGATATACTAAAATCAGGCATTTTAGCCTCCTATTTTTACTAAGATTGTTTTTATTGTTTCCCATAAGAGATATAAGAATGTTGGAATTGTTACCGTTATGATTGAAGCCCTTACTTTGCGCGCGATATCTTCACTGCCTTTACGTATTTTCCTGATATATATAAAATCAGATTGTAGTTCTTGTGGCTCTTGCGCGCCCATTCCAAGGCCAATAAGAGTTTCATGAACGGTTTCTCGCACAATTTTGCGCAAGTCTTCTTCTTGCAATGACATGATGCCCTACTTTTTAATTTAGTTGGAAAATATATTTTGATGAGGATTTACAGTTGATTAAATATCAAATGATAGTTCCTGGAGAACTTGTTTTAGATTAATATTGGTTACAGGTTTAACTATATATTTATCAGCACCTGCATCCATTGCTGTTTTTATGTCACTTTTGCTATGTTTGGCTGAACACATAACCACATATGGCTTGCCCGATGTCTCAGATCTTTGGATGTTATCGAGAAATTCTATTCCATCCATTTCCGGCATCATCCAATCAAGAAGTATGATGTCTATCTTCTTTTCTCTGCAAATATCAAGTGCCTCAATGCCATTTTCAGCTTCAATAACTTTAAGCCCAAGTATTTCAGCCTGAACTTTCGCCACTTTCCGCATCATCGATTTATTATCAACTACAAGGCACTTAATCATAAGATAAGCTCAATATAATTATATCTTAAGACGGATTATAACATAAAAAACTTAATAGCATGTTAAATTTTTTTTATTTTGCATAAAATTTTTGTTAATTCAAAATATGGATGAATATCAACCTATTTAACATCTGCTCCTTTTACAAATCCGTTCCATATAGTTCCGCCATCAATTGTAATAAACTCCAATATATCAACCGCATTAGCAGATGTAGTTAATGTTGGAGGCGAGCCGCCTGCCCAATCAACAGATGCTGGCCATGTTGTTGTACGTCCTCCAGTTGCATCCTGACGCAAGAATAAAGTAAAACTCCCTGCTCTGCCAGTTGCCGGAGGATTAGAAAATGTAAATGTACAATTATCCGTTAAAGTTATGTCGTGTATATTACCATTTTCAAGATCAATTGTGGCACTGGCACCTGATGTTGCATTGCTATTTAAACTATATGCAACGTCCTTCAACTCAGCGCGAGAAATGATATTATCCTGACAATCACTATCCTTTTTTAATGTTATTGCGCCATTATCCTTATCCAAAACTATTGATTCATAATATACACTTCCATCAGGAGATACTTTAAAAGTGAAGTCGTCATTTGCTATTAAGCCAATTTCTGCCCTGCCAGATGCTCCATCTAGAAATAATAATGATCCGGTATCTGTAGATGTTGCTTTATCAATTTTAACCTGAACATCGCTTGCATTAGTTTGAAATAATACAGCATCACTTTTAACGGCCAGTTTATTTGTGGCATCTGAAGTGGTGTTTACACCCATTGACGAGATATTATCAATATTACTAATCCAGTTAGTGCCGTCAAATTTATACAATAAATCTTCATCATTTACCCACAGGCTCATTCCCTCATTTGCGGCTATAAATTTCCATGTAGATGATTGATAATATGCTATTTTTTTAGAATGAGTTGCCCAAGCGCCAGTTGGAGAAGAGCCCAAAATATATACATCGCCTTCTGCCGGAGATCCCGGAGGAGTATTGTCACCCTGGCTTACAGCCCCTACATTTAAAATTGCATCAATTTTTGTTATAGCTTCATTAACAGTTACTTCCTTTTGCGATTGATTCTGCGCAACCAAAGTGATCGCCATATTGGTAGTTATTGTCATAATTTTCTCCATTTAATTTATTTTTATATTTTTAGTATTTCGTAAGTATGATTGACTTTTTCGCCTGTTTTATGTATCAAATTTGCTGATAAATATTAGAGATAGAACAGATGGTTGCAGCTCCTGTAATAGAACGACATAAGAGTATTCCCGTAAAAGTGGGAGATATTATTATTGGCGGCAATAACCCTATCGCAGTTCAGTCAATGACCAACACCGACACTGCCGATATTGACGCATCTGTGAAGCAGGTTATTGAACTAGCAGATGCCGGATCTGAAATAGTACGCTTAACGGTTAATAACGATGAATCTGCTAAGGCCATACCCCATATTAAAGAACAACTAGATAAAAAAGGCTATAAAACCCCTTTAGTTGGCTGCTTTCACTATAATGGCCATACATTGCTTAATGATAATCCCGATTGCGCTCAGGCTTTGGCAAAATATCGCATTAATCCGGGCAATGTAGGTTTTGGTAAAAAACGTGACCAGCAATTTGAAATGATGATTCAATGCGCTATAAAATATGACAAACCCGTTCGTATTGGCGTTAACTGGGGAAGTATAGATGAATCTTTATCAGCAAAATTAATGGATGATAATGCAAAATTATCTAAACCTAAGCCCTCAGAAGAGGTTTTTCGCGAGGCCTTAGTAAGATCTGCAATAGAAAATGCGCAATTAGCTGAAAAAATAGGGTTAAACAAAGATAAAATCATAATATCGGCGAAAGTCAGTAAAGTTCAGGATTTAATAGCAGTTTACCGCCAATTGGCAAAGCGTTCAAACTATGCATTACATTTAGGGCTTACAGAAGCTGGGATTGGAACTAAGGGTGTAGTTGCATCAACTGCGGCTTTAGCAATATTATTACAAGAAGGCATTGGCGATACTATTCGCGTCTCAACTACACCAAAACCAGGGCAGGCTCGCACTGATGAGGTTGTAATTTGTCAGGAAATTTTACAAAATATGGGTTTACGCGTTTTTGCACCACAAGTTACCTCATGTCCGGGATGCGGGCGCACCACAAGCACATATTTTCAGAAATTAGCCGATGATATAGGAAAATATTTACGAGAATCCATGCCAAAATGGAAAGAAAAATATCCGGGTGTTGAGTCGATGAATGTCGCTGTCATGGGGTGCATAGTAAATGGCCCCGGAGAAAGCAAACATGCAGATATCGGTATAAGCCTTCCTGGAACCGGAGAATCACCTACAGCCCCTGTATTTATTGATGGAAAAAAAGCTCATACTTTGCGCGGCGATAATATAGCAAAAGAGTTTAACGACATCCTTAACGACTATGTTTTCAGGCGTTACTCAAAGTAAATGTAACATATATCAATCAAAAATTCCCTTTATCGCTTTTATGTTATGTTGTTTTGTGTTATAATGCTTGCAACATAAGGGGGAAATTATGTTTTTTAATAGTTTGTCTATTACAGTAATTATGGTGGGTGTGATTATGACTTCAAGCAGCTATGCAAATACTACATCAGGGGTAGAAAAAATAGGTGCCCAGCAGGCTAAATCAATATTAGAGCAATTTGATAATATGTCTGATGGCGACTTAATTGGCGGCAAAACAAAAAAGCAAATTCTCGAAGATGTTAAAAATTTAGTAGTTCAAGCTCAGGCTCAAGATAACTCTTCAAACATGCAGGAACTAGGCAAATCATTTCAATATATGCAAGGTTCTGGCCTATATATTGACCAGAAAATGATAGATGATGCCTTTGCTGCTGCTAAATCTGCTAAAGGTGATGTTGTTGAACAATCAGAAGAAAATAAAAGACGACTTAAAAAATCAGAGCCTATGGTTGGCGTTAATGTAAAGGATAATATGCCTTCTTTGGATTCTGGCGCTTCTAAATCACGCTCAGAAATTATATC
>JAOIVE010000048.1 GCA_028223895.1 Rickettsiales bacterium | reverse complement strand
CTATTAGATATAATTATTTTTTCTTGTGCTTATCGTCCCAGATCTGGGAACGAACTTTCTGCATGCTTGCATTGCGCTCTATTAGATTTTTCAGGCAATCTAAATTTTCTAAACCAGCGCCATTATCAGGCTCCACATTCATTTTATCGAGCATTAATTGAGGCATATTATTAAGATGTACAATCTCATTTTTCTTCTGATTTTCTTTAATTACCTGGCATAAAATATTTAATATATATTTTATTTCTTCAAAGATATGGACGGGCATTTCAGCTTTTTTATATAAAGCAATTAGTCCCTGACCTGATTCGTCCCAAATTAATCTTCTTACATTTGCAACGTTAATGGACGATAATCTTGCCATATTACTTTCAAACATAGGCATATCACCAAGACATAAGGATAATACAGGGCTAATTTTTCCAGATAGTTTCAAATCATTTATTAGGCCTTGCACCTCAAAATCTGAAGAGTTTAGTCCCATCATTTTCATTGTGGCAAGCTCTCTGCTTTGAGTTACAACCTCCTCAACAGTATTCATTTTATTTGCACCATCATGTGAAAGACCGCTATATGACAGGTTAACGCCCTCTTTTGCAGCAATTTTATCTGTGCCATCAAATATATCATCATGCTTATATGCCAATTCCTGATATATTGCATCTGATACGGTTGTTGCAATTTTTTCTATTACTCTAAGAGGAATATTTCCTCTACTCATCATGTTATTTAATACTTCTTCATTATCGGTGAAATTATCAACTATTTTCTCATATACATCATCAGATAGATTCGCTGTTTTATTATCCAGCAAGCTATCTACAACAATTTGACTTTCTGTATCTATAAGCGCTCCAGACACTGAATCAGAAACATCTTTTCTCTTACTTATTGCAACATGTTTACTGGTTTCACTGGTTGATTCTATGATTTCAATAAGGTCGTTATCATCTAAAACATCTGAAAATACCAATACAGGCAAAGAAACTTTCTCCACATCCTTAGCAAGGCTCAGAATAATATCCTTGGGAACATTACTTACATCTTTGAGATTTGCCGAAATAGTCTCTCGAATTTTTACCTCTATATCCTTTACCAGCAGGCGGAATATCTGATCTGCTATTTCTTTTTGTGATTCAGAAAAGTCACCTCCAGCATATTGGCGTGACAATTTCTCCGTAATAGCGTTCTTCGCCTCTACAGAAGGATTGCGTATTAGTTCTTTAACATCTTCAGCAGTCAGTCTAAAGCCGTCTGCATTTGTATTGTCCATATTCTTAACTAAAAAAACAATTCCCCGCGATACAATAATATCACAAACAACGCATTTATTCAATTAAAAGTTATACAGATCCTAATATGTATTTTCAATGAACTAGCCTTATATATGGAGTGTCAACCATTTTGAGGACAGATTTTTTCAAGATCCTTGCATGATTATTCATCTCCTCAAACTCAGTGGGAGCGCGGTATCAGATAGTTGAGTGCGCCCTTATTTTGTTATAAAACACCTAGATATATTCAAAGATGGCTGCTGCGGCCTGTTTCTGGTCGATAAAATCTGACATTTCCACTAATTCCCTTTTAAGCGTGCTGAAGAAGCTTTCTGATGTTGCATTATCCCAACAATCACCTCTGCGGTTCATGCTTTGAATGATTCCATGATCTTTGATAATAACTCGATGTGATTTCGCGCAGTACTGGCTCCCACGATCCGTATGCCAGATGAGGCCTTTACCTGGCTTTCTATGCCATAAGGCCATCGTCAGAGCGTCATTAACTAAAGTAGCGGTCATAGTTGTATCCATCGACAAGCCGACAATTTTACGAGAATATAAATCCATCACAGCAGCCTGATAAAGCCAACCATTTCAAGTCGGGATATACGTGATATCACCCGCCCACACACGATTAGGCTTGGCAACATAGAACTGTCGTTGTAACAGATTAGGTGGCACATGAAGCGTATGCTTCGAGTCCGTTGTTACTTTGAATTTACACTTTGTTTTAGGCGCTAGGCCAGCCCTCTTCATCAATTTGACACGCGTTTGCGACTGATGGAAAAGCCTCGCTGTACAAGCCTGTTTTGGATGTAGCGTGCCCCATAGTTTTCGCGACCCTCAAGAAAAACACTCCTAATCTCTTTGGTCAGCCATTCATCTGCAATAGCCCTTCTGGACAACGGATTCTTACGCCACTGATAATAACGGCTGCGGGAAACTTTCAAAACACAGCACATGCTATAAATTGGAAAAATAACTTCAAACTATTTTATCCATGCGTATTTTACAGGGTTTCTTTCGCAAAATACGCCGCCGCCTTTTTTAAGATGTCTCGTTCCAACTCAGCTTGAGACAACGCTTTCTTTAGACGCTTAATCTCCGAGTTAGCATTGATAACGATTTCTTTAGACGAGGACTTCGACGCTGAACTCAGCAAATTATATAGCGTGTTGACGTTAATGCCAAGTTCTCTGGCAACTGTAGCAGCAGGGCGATTCGCATCCGAACCAATGAAATTGCTTGTGTTTTAAATTCAGGTGAATAAATCCGCTTCTTTAGTATCATAACAATATCTCCTTTAGGTTAAATCCTTGTATAGGATTTGTCCGCTAAAGGGTAGCCGCTTTAGTTTTTTTGTATCTTTGTATTTCTTCTTCTGGCAAGTTCTTTTCTCGCAGCCTTTTTTGATCCTTTTGGCATGGAAGTTTTCCTTTTAAAGTATTTTTAAATACATAAAGCTCATCTTAACAAGTGATAAAAAATTAATCTTATATTAATTACTTTTTACATAAATATGCCCGAAATGGCATAAAGGCAAAGAAAAACTCATTAAAGAGATTCTAAAGGGTAGGATCATTGCTGCAATATAAGCTTATATAAAAAATATCGCAGCAATGATTAAAGGGTTATTTGTTAAAAATTAAAATTTAGCCTATTTGAACAGAAGATACGCCAACAGAAGATGCGCCTCTTGCAACAGAAGCAACAGCAGAAGCCGCAGGCTGCTGGGCAGCTCTTGTAGCAGCAGGAGCAGGAAGAACTCTATACCTTTGTACATCTTCAGAAATAGAAGAATCAGGCTCATGTTGAGCATTAGGCCTGTTAGCAATTCTACGATGTTTTGCATACGCTTTCTTTTGAGCAATATCCATATGCCGCGCAGCATTCGCACGCACAAGCAATTCTACTCCATTGCTAAGAACACCAGTAATAACAGTGCCACTTTCAGGCGCAAGAGCCCCATAAGCAAAGCCACCACAACCATTAATAGCAACTTTCCAAAGTATTTCTTTTGCAGGAGTAGTTTTATTTCTTTCACTAGGATCTAGATTACGCTCATGAATTGCAACAAGATCTTGCTCTGTAAGGTTAGCGCATTTTCTAGCATCTACTAAAGAAAAACCCGCATTAGCAAAATTATACAAAGATAAAAATGAAGTTGTTATAGTAGTTCCTATATCACTTTCGGAAGAAAATCCAAGGTAAGCTACAATTGCACCAGAAGAAAGCTGTAATGCAGTATCAGCATAAAGTAATGCAGCTGCTTTTTCTGAATCTGACATATGAGTCAAATCAAATATTTTATCTTCAACAGCTTCTCTAACTGGCTCCGTATAATAAGAAACAGTTTCTCTTACACCATTAAAGAATTCACTAACTTGTTCAGATGTAGGAACCGCATGACTAATATAACCACCCAGGGCAGAAAAAAATCCAACTGGTCTGTCTTCTTCAGAATTTCTAACCTCAATAATAGTGTGACCGCCTTGCGGAGCAATTCCAACTCTATTATTACCTCTTCTAAAAGCACTTCCTTGACCCCTTGGGCTTTGCAAAACTTCAGGCTGGTCTACGACTTCTGCTGCTGCAGGGTTAATATCTGGATCATAATTTGGATCGTGCTGTGTACTCATTTATAAACTCTCTAAATTTTAAAAAAATGAGCTTATAAACCAACAATATAACAATAATATTACAAATGAATAATATTTATAATTTTTATGCAAATATTTTATAAATCCAGCTATTTACTTACAATCCAGCCGCCACCAAGAACCATATCATTATCATAGAAAACACAGGCCTGCCCCGAGGTTATTGCCCTTTGTGGATTATCTAAAATAACTTTCGCGCAATCATTTTCCAAAGGATAAATCGTCGCTCCAACAGCATTTTGTGTAGAGCGTGATTTTATAGATATCTGCACTCCACCATCTGGAATAAACTCTCCCTGCCCCAGCCAGTTTACTTCCTTTAAACGAAACTCTTTACATCCCAATTCTTCTTCAGGGCCAACAATTACCTGATTCTTCCTAGCATCGAGCCTAACCACATAAAGTGGCTCATGCCAACCTATACCCAAGCCTTTTCGCTGACCTATCGTATAATTTATAATTCCGTCATGAGTACCTATGACTTTGCCATCAACATGAATTATTTCACCAGAACATAAGGCTCCCGGGCGTAATTTTTCAACAATTTTGGCATATGAGCCATCCGGCACGAAGCAAATATCTTGCGAATCTGGCTTATTTGCAACTTTCAAACCATATTCTTCGGCTAATTTTCTGGTCTCTTCCTTATGCAAACCACCTAGAGGAAAATGCACATATTCAAGCTGCTCTTTGGTTGTAGCAAATAAAAAATAACTTTGATCTTTGGTTGGATCTGCCCCCTTATGCATTTTGCCATCAATTTTCTGAACATAATGGCCCGTGACCAATGCATCCGCCCCTAAATCTTTAGCAACTTTAAACATATCGCGAAATTTTACCGACTGATTGCATTTCACACATGGAATAGGTGTTTCCCCGCGCAAATAAGAATCGGCAAACTCTTCAATCACTTCCTCTTTAAATATATCTTCATAATTTAAAATATAATGAGGAAAGCCAATTTGTTCAGCTACACGCTTTGCATCATAAATATCACTACCAGCACAGCACGCGCCTTTTTTTTCAACAGCTACACCATGATCGTAAAGCTGCATTGTAGCGCCAATAACATCATAGCCTTCCTTATGTAGCATTGCTGCAACCACAGAACTATCAACACCGCCAGACATAGCAACTACCAGCTTTGTATCACTTTTAGATTTTTCCGGAGCATATGGGTTAATAGTCATGAGCCAACACAAATATATTTAAGTCCAGCATCCTCTACGGCTGAGCGCTTGAATAGATTTCTAAAATCAATAAGCAAATTATTTTTCAAATATGCCTCTAAATCATTTAAATCTATATTTTTAAACTCATCCCACTCAGTAAGAATAACAGCAGCATCGGCCTTATTTACCGCGCTATAATAATCATCACACCAATCAATATTGCCATCTAATAATTTTTTAGCCTCATCCATACCGGCAGGATCATATGCTCTTATATTTGCACCTTCTTCAAGTAATTTAGGAATTACATTTAAGCTGGCGCTATAGCGCATATCATCAGTATTTGCCTTGAATGTAAGGCCTAATATTGCAATATTTTTATCCGCTATATCACCATCAAAGGCAGCAATAATTTTATCAGCTATTTTTTCTTTGCGATTATCATTCGATGATATAACAGCCTCAACAATCGACATTGGCGCTTGCGCTTTTTGAGCTATATCAACCAAAGCAAGAGTATCTTTTGGAAAGCAAGAACCGCCAAAACCCGGGCCCGGACTCATATATTGAGAGCCAATTCTGCTATCCATACCCATTCCCTTAATAACAAGCTCAACATCTGCATTTACCTTTTCGCAAACATCCGACATTTCGTTGGCAAAAGCTATCTTTGTTGCCAAATAAGCATTTGATGCATATTTTATCAATTCTGCGGTTGCTATATTTGTAAATAATATTGGATGGCCACGCCCTATTAATGGTTCATATATGCGCTGCATTAGCGCTTTTGCTTTATCTGAATCAGAGCCAATTATAATACGATCAGGCTGCATAAAGTCATTTACCGCAGAACCTTCACGTAAAAATTCAGGATTTGAGGCAACATAACAAGGAAAATCGGGACAATTATCCTCAATAATTTTTTTTATTTTCTGACCAGTGCCAACAGGAACGGTGGATTTAGTAATTATAACTGCATCATTTTGCAGATTTCTTGCAACTTCTGCTGCCGCTGCATAAACATAAGTTAAATCAGCGCTATTATCTTGCGCATTTGTTGGAGTTCCAACCGCAAGAAGTACAGCTTCAGCATCTTTTATAGAATCTCTTAAATTAGTAGAAAATGATAATTTTTTACGCGATACATTGCGATCTACCACCTCTTTTAATCCAGGCTCATATATAGGTATTCCACCCTTGTTTAATATATCAATTTTATTCTCATCTTTATCAACGCAAATAACTTCATGCCCAATTTCTGCAAGACATGCACCGCTGACAAGACCAACATAACCCGTTCCTATTACTACCAATTTTACCGACATAACTACCTGCTTTTATTACCGTCATTTCTATCTTTTTCTGTCATTCCACCTACTTCCTATCATTCCCGCTTTCTTTTGTTATCACTGCTTTTTTTGTCATTCCAGCTTTCTTTTGCCATTCTCTAATTTTCTTTTGTCATTCCTCGCGTTTTCTTTTGTCATTCCCGCCTGCGCGGGAATCAATTACCGCGCAAATTAACATGCTAACAAAGATTCATACAA
>JAOIVE010000047.1 GCA_028223895.1 Rickettsiales bacterium | reverse complement strand
ACCATTAACATCATGGCGCATTATTAGCCCTCACCAGATTTCTAGAAAAGTTTTTCTAAAGTAAAACTTAAGAAATCTTACCTCTCCCACGAGGGAGAGGATTACATCGTATTCCCTTTGTCCCTTCTCCCTGGGGGAGAAGGCTAGGATGAGGGCTCTTTGCTATAGATATATTACGGCAAAATCTAATAAGCTCCGCCTCTCCTCTCACACAAGAAAGATGATATTTTCTACCCTGAACTATCTGTCTGCGCAGTCATCTTGGTAACACCGTGATCGGTTTTTTCCCAGTAATATGGACGAGTAATAAGCTGCCCCAAAGCTCTAAAACTGGCAAAAGAGTGCAATATCCAATAAAAAGGAAATAATAAAACAGCTAATTTCATCTCCTTCCAACCCTGATAGCGAACTGCAAATATCGCAAATAATATATGAATCAAAATACCAACAATCAAAACAGCAAAACTTCCATATAAAATAGCTGCCCGATAAACCACATCAATCATTGGAAGTTCCACTGCCCCAATGATTATCAACAACCACAAACTCCACAAAAACGGGCTAATAAGAAATACCAAAGTTGGAACGCCTAAAAATAATTGCAGTCCAAGAAAACCTTTTATTCCAACAGTTCTTATAAGTTTTACAGGACGACGCATATGCACTAAATATGTTTGCATATGTCCCTTTATCCATCTTGTTCTTTGCCTTATCCAGCTTTTCAAACTAATTGGAGCTTCCTCCATGGTAATAGATTTTATCATCTTGGACTTCCAGCCTTTCTGGGCAATTCTAATTCCAAGATCAGCATCTTCTGTTACATTATAAGGATCCCACGCATAAAGGCTTCTTAAATGCTCTATTCTAAAGTGATTACTTGTGCCTCCCAAAGGCATTGGGATTCCCAAACGCTCCAGCCCAAACAAAACAAAATCAAATAATGTGGAATATTCAATCGAAAATAATTTTGTTAACATATTTTCTTTGCGATTATAATAATTCAATCGCGATTGCACGCAAACAGCAACTTCACCAAATTCCTCAAATGCACCAAGGGCTTTTCTTATCTGCATAGGATCAGGAACATCTTCTGCATCATATATTGTGGCATACTCCCCCTTAGCAAATCTAAGAGCATAGTTGCAAGCTTTAGGTTTAGTTCTGGGAATAGAATATGGAACTGGTATTATCTCAAAATTACGCGGACATTTTAAACTTTTAATAATATCTATAGTTTCAAAATCATCGCTCTCAACTATCAGTTTTATATCAAGTTTTGATGAAGGATAATTAATTTTTCTAATGGACTTAACCAGCTTTGCTAAAGTTTTTTCACTTTCTTTATATAAAGGTATTAATAAGCTATATATGGGCAAATCAACGTCATCTATAGAAACTTCCTTATCATCTTTTTTAGATATCTCATTATAACCGCAGAAAAATACTATAGACCTGAACCCAAGAGTTATTACATAAAGTATGTTCATAATAACAAACATTGAAAGGAGGCCGTAATATGGAAAAATAATTCCCGCCAAAATAAGAGAAAATAATATAACAGATATAGTTTTTCCGCGTGCACTCTTCATTAAATTCTTTGCCGAGCACTCAGGATCATATTTATATAATTGCTCCCTTGCCACTTCATTATCCTGCTGAGAAAAACCTTTCATCAAAGAGTCATTTATGTCAAATGGTGAAGTTATTACAAACTTAAATTTATCCGTATATTTTTTCTCTGCCCACTGCTTCACATCATCATTAATTTGACAGGTTGCAAGAAAAATAACCCCATCTTCCTGCTTCCATGGAACAATTTTCAATTTAAAATAAGAGTCTCTGTCAGATTCTTTAAATAGGGATATATCACAAGGGTTTTTATATAAATCTGCAAAGTCAGTTTTATAAAACTCAGCTACGTTACTATATAAATCATAGCTTCCAACATAACCTTCGGATAATAATATGTCGCATAATGAACTGCCCGATGTAATGCGCATTTTTGTAGCTCTTTCAAGCTCATGCTCGGTAACAACCAAGTTTTTTACAAGAAATTTTCCTAAGTCTTTTTCCATTTACATCCTATAGGCGTTTTTCAAACTTAAAAGTTGTACCACATTGAAAAAATAAATCCATCACCTTGTGCAGCATTTCTTACCCAAACGTCATGATAATAACCCATTTGTATTGATTTATTAGAACTAATTTGTCTGACTATCGAATATTGCAACTTCACTGCATCATATGTGATAACATTATTTGCCGCCGAGATAACAAAATCATCTTGCATAGATTTTGTTAAAAACCACTGCCCCAACAATAGCCATTGCTGATATGGACGCATCCCCAAAGTCCCATCAAACCTAATTTCAGCAGTTGATGATTCAACATGCTGACGATATGCAAGTTCTAAATTAATAAAATGATTCTGCCCATCATATGGCTGAGTATCAAATTTTTTATCGATTTTTAATCTGGGAATTTTAAAATCAGCGCCAAAGAGAAAACGCATCTCTAAATCTGTTTGCTTTTTACCAAAAAGATGCTGCTCAGAATCAGAATAAATACCGGAAGTTTTTATCAAAGGCTGATATGATATTACAAAATGATCTTTTTTTATCAATTCATGTCGGAAAAAGATATCCAAATAGCTTAATCTTGTTTGTTTCTCACGCTCACCATTACTATCTCTAATAACTGACTGTATTGAACTATTTAAACCAACCGTAAAATTATCTCTTATTCCATATTCATAATATGGATTTACCTCAATTTTTATAAATTGAGGGGTATTGACAAGCTTACTATCTGCATGTCTGAAATGACTGGTATTATAATATGATTGGTTAAAAATTAACTGGCTCTTGCCCTCTCCTTGCGACCAGGCAGAGGCAAAACTATTTGAGCAGATCGACATAAAAGATAAAAAAAACAGGCTGATAATATATCTACCATCAGCCCGAAAAAAAAGCATTTCACATCTCTTTTATATAATTTTTATCGTTAAAAATAACGCTTTATAGCTAATTTATTAGCTTTTTATCAATGTCTGAGATAGCTAAATTAACCAGCTCATCCTCAGAGTCTTTACCTATATTTTCTACAACCAAAGCGCGCACTGTGCCAATGGCTATATCAACAGCGTTACTACGAACTTCATGCAAAACCGTAGCTTCATAACCTGCTATCTTTTGCATAGCCATATCAACGCGCTTATTGATCAATTCTTCAAGGTCTTTTTTAGATTTTTCACGAATAATAGCAACCTGCTCTTGCGCATTCTTAATTATGTCATCAGCAGTCGCTTTTGCATCTTTTTGTTTCTTTTGGTAAGAAGCAAGTAATGCTTGCGCCTCCTCTTTTAGTCTAAGCGCCTCATCCAGCTCCCTTTGTATGTCGGCTGCTCTATTATCCAAAGCTGAAGAAACAATCTTAGCAACTGGCTTTGCAACCAAAGCAAAAAATATAACCGATGAAAGCCCTACCCAAAATGTCGGATCATGTAACATGAACGACTCTCCTAATTAATAAAATTTAAAATAAATATATCAATCAAATATATCTAACTATTTTTCTGACTATAAATAGCCTTAACTTTCTTATCAGCGTCTTTAGCACTAATATCAACATTGATAAGTTTTTTTACAACCTGACATGAAAACTCTGCAATAACAGGGCGCAGCTTATCATTAGATTCATTATATAAAATTTTAATCCTCTGATCGGCCTCTTTAGCCTGTCTTGCAAAAGTCTCTTCCAATTTCGAAAGATGTTTTGACTCCTCTGCAGCAACATTATCATAAACTTCGTTTATCAATGCAGCCGCCTCTGATTTAGCATCACTCAACACAGAAGTAAAATCTTCCTCCGCAGCTTGAGCATCTTCCTTAAATTGTTCTGCCTTTTGCAAATCATTGGAAATTTTAGATTGCCTGTTTTGAAGAACACCCCTAACAACAGGCAAAGCATTCTTCGCCATTATCAGATATAGAACTCCAAAAGTAACAATAAGCCAAAATATCTGCGACGCAAACGTCGTCAAATCGAGCTGAGGCATATTAAAACCTTCTTAAATTACATTTACATGGCTTAGTATAAATACAAAATAATTGCAAAAATATATTTGCAAAAAAAGTAAACTAAACCACTTCACGCTATAAACGCTCGCATACATAAATGCCACGAGCGTTTAATAAAATAGCTACTATACAACAAAAATAAGCAATAATGCCACAACAAGAGCGAAAAGACCCATTGCTTCAGCAAGACCTGCTCCAACATAAACATATTTTGCTAATTTTGGCTCAGCAGAAGGGTTTCTTGCAACACCATTTAACATAGCAGCAAAAATATTACCCACTCCAATTGCAGCACCAAGCATACCAAAAGCAGTTAAACCAACACCAATAAACTTAAGAGCTTCCGCTTCCATAGTTCCATCCTTCATTAAAGTTAAGACAAATTAATAAAACAAATTAATGCAAATGCAACGCATCATTTAAATAAACACAAGTTAATATCGCAAAAATATAAGCCTGTAACAGCGCAACAAATACCTCAAATCCTGTAAGTACAACTAAAAATGCCAAAGGCGCCCAGCCCAAAGCAAAACCAAGGGACATAATAAATCCTGCAATAACCTTAAGCATAGTATGACCGGCAAGCATATTAGCAGCAAGACGAACAGAAAGGCTTATAGGACGCGCTAAATAAGCAAATAATTCAATAAATATCATCAAAGGAGCCATCCACCATGGAGTACCATGCGGTAGGAAAAATCCAAAAAACTTAACACCATGTTTAACTATAGCAATAATAGTTACACCAACGAATATGAACGCTGCCAAAGCAAAAGTAACAGCTATATGGCTCGTAGTTGTGAATGAATATGGTAACAATCCCAATACATTACTAGCTGCTACAAACATAAATATGCTGAATATAAAAGGAAAATAATCTCTGCCTTGTGAACCAACATTATCTTTTATCATGTTAGCTATAAACTCATAACTAAGCTCTACCATACTCTGCCAGCGCCCGGGAATCAATTCTCCACGTCTCATACCGCCAATAACAAACACTGAAACTGCGATCACTGCAAAAAACATGAACATAGCAGAGTTCGAGAAGTTGAGGTTCATACCTGCAACATCAGGAAAATCAGTAAAATATCTGATTCTAAACTGTTCTAGCGGGTTATGTGAACCACCAGACATAGGCAACCTTCCATAAACAAAATTATCTCTGGGACATCTTATAGATATTCAAAGCGCTTCCTGCAACCCCTAAAAAGAAACAAACGATAAAAAATATTGGAGAGGTGTCCAACCACACATCCAAATAGTATCCAAACAAACACCCTATTACCACTCCAGATAGAAGCTCTACACTTATTCTTGTAGCGATCCCGGCGGGGCTAACCTCATTCTCTTGGCTTTTTGAGTATTTAGCCTTAAAACTCCTAATGGATTTATCTAAATCCTCGATAGAAGATGGCTTTTCTTTATCTTGTTGCATAGTAACAACACTTTATTTATTTTTATCCACAGATTATTTTTTTTCAGCCTTATTATCAGAATTTAATATTTCATCAATAACACCTTTAAAATATTCAAAATTCCGTGAACCATCATGTTTTTGTCCATTTATAAAAAATGTTGGGGTAGAGCGCACTTCTAAAACGCTAATTGCATGATATTTTGATTCCATAATAGATCTCTCAAGATTCTCATCTGCTATACAGGCATCGAACTCTTCTCCCTTTATACCACCAAGCTTTCCAATATTAGACAATATCTCAAGAAAGTTCTTTTTTGTCGCCCAGTTACTTTGCGTTGAATACATAACTTTTAGAAATTTATGTGGATCCTTATCCTTATCGCAACGAGCAAGCTGAGCACCCCTCAAAGCTGCGCCATCAAGTGGAAAGTCCCTATAAACAAGCCTGACTTTACCATTATCAATATAATTCTTTTTTAGCACCTGATAAGTATCATTATAAAATGCAGCACAATGTGAACATGTTAAAGATGCATATTCAAATATAGTAACTGGCGCGTCTTCAGAACCTATAACTATATCATCAGATCTAACTGTTAATATTTCAGCCTTGCTAGGAGTTGGAACATTATCGCTTTTTTCTTCATTAGCAATTGCCAAATCTGAGGTTAATGCAATAATAACAAATAAACTAAAAAATCTTATTAAAAACATTTTATAAAAACTCCTACACTACATAAACAATCTATCTGCATTATCCACTAACATTAATGCATGTAAATATAAAACTATTAAAACATAATTATATTGGATTGATTTAAACTAACATTTATTCTACCATTGATATATAAATTCACAAAAAAACTGTTTATTAGGTATTTAAGTATGACTAAAAAAGTCCTTATAGTTGACGACTCCCCAACGATGAGAAGTTTGGTAAAAACAACTTTGCAACAAGAAAGCTGGGAAACTATTACCGCACAGAATGGCTTAAAGGCATTAAAAGAAATAAGAAATGAGTCTGTTGACCTTATAATAACTGATATAAACATGCCTGATATGGGCGGAATTGAACTAATAACTGAATTGCGCAAAAACGACAAAACTAAATCCACTCCTATATTAATTATAACCACAGAAGGAAATGATAAAACAAGAAATGCCGGAAAAGAAGCCGGAGCCAGCGGATGGATAGTCAAACCTTTTGATCCAAGAACACTTCTGGCAGCTGTCAATAAGCTAACAGGCTAGAGTATCATTCCTGCAAGAGTCGGGAATCCATTGCCACAATTCAACAACAGTAAAGAGCCCTCATCCTAACCTTCCCTTAACAACAGAAGAAATTTAAAAGGCACAACATAATAATCCTCTCCCTCGTGGGAGAGGTAAGATTTCTTAAGTTTTGCCTTAGGAAAACTTTTTAGAAATCTGGTGAGGG
>JAOIVE010000046.1 GCA_028223895.1 Rickettsiales bacterium | reverse complement strand
TGTGCTTTGTCGCAAGCTACGAGAGGTTTGTTTTAGCTCCTCAAGCAAACCATCAATATTTTTTTCGGCGCGTTGCATTGCCATCAGGCGGCTGGCATTTTCACTGGCAAGTGATTCGGCGCAGGCCCTGAAGAGTGAAATAAACAAATGCTCGCGGATTAGAGCTCGCAAAGTTGGCTTAACATCCTCGTTAATTATTTCGGGTAGATTTGCTGTTGGCCATGCCGCATGCGCCAAAGAATCCTGCCAAACCGCATCTAGTGGCAATAATTGTTGATGTGTTGGTTTATAAATAATGCCTGAGGTAGAGCTATTATAAAAAATTAGCATTTTTGTGTTTTCTATATCAATGGAGCCGCTGACACTTTCCGTAATAATTTGCCCTATAAGCGCTGTAAACATAGTAATCATGCTGGGAACAGCAAAGGTTTTATCTGGCGCAAAACCTGCTTCACTTAAATGCCCGCCTATACGCCCACCTACAGCCAGTATTTTTTTTGCGCCTGATAATGGTTCAAGTTGCGTCTTTACGTAATCGGTTAATTGGTCGTTAAATTGCCCAACCAGCCCTTGATCGGAACCAAATACGATGGCAACAATATTTTTTGGTGCTTGTGTAGTTTGCGTAGCTATAGTTTTGCTATGCCTAAAACAGGCAGTAAGGCCAAGCTCTATCGTACGACAATAATCCTCTAAAGATTTTACGGCTATTTCATATTGCGTGATATTGGCGGCAGCCTGCGCCTTCATGGTGCGTACGACTGATTCCAACTGCTCAGCTCCGTTGATTTTATGCCGCATCTGCTGGAAGGTTTTTATCATGATATGCTCGTATCAAGTAATTCAAAAACCTCAAACGCCTTGTTGGCACTATCTGCAATGATTTTACGTAACGAGTCCGATAGCTTCTCACCTGAGGTAAAATATTGTATTACGTCATCGGGAAACTGTTTTGCCACTTCGCATAGAACTTTTCTTGCCTCTGGCATTTTATCTTCCGGGATTCGGTCAAGCAAACCATCTCCTAATGCCAGCAATAATGTTATCTGCTCGGCAATTGAAAGCGGCTGCGATTCTCCTTGTATCAGACATTTTCGGATACGCTTGCCGTGATCAATAATTTTTTTAGTATGTTCGTCCAGCTTAGTACCAAAGCGGGCAAAGCTTTCCAGTTCTAAAAACTGAGCGTAGGCCAGTTTAAGGTCGCCAGTCACGCTGCGATAGCACGCTGCTTGAGCCTTGCTGCCAACGCGGGAAACCGATTTACCGACATCGACCGCAGGTAAAATGCCCAGTTCAAACAAAGTGGGCGAGAGGTAAATCTGGCCGTCAGTAATGGAAATCAGGTTGGTGGGGATATAGGCTGAAATATCTTCTGCTTCCGTCTCAATAATAGGCAGAGCTGTCAAAGAGCCACCGCCTTGCTCCTTGCTTAGATGGGTAGCGCGCTCGAGCAGCCGAGAATGAATATAAAAAATATCACCGGGGAAGGCTTCACGTCCGGGTGGACGGCTCAGCAGTAATGAAATTTCCCGATACGCTCGCGCATGATGAGTTAAATCATCATAAACAATCAAAACGTCGCGCCCTTCTTCCATAAAATGTTCGGCAATAGATGTTGCCGCATAGGGGGCGATGTAGGTAAGTCCGGGCGCATCATTACCCTCGCTGACTACGACTATGGTATATTCCAATGCTCCATGCTCTCGCAGGCGGGCAATTACTTTGGCAACCGAAGATGCACGCTGACCGATAGCACAGTAAACACACAACACATCACGGCCTTTCTGATTAAGGATGGTATCAATTGCAATGGCGGTTTTGCCGGTTTGCCTATCGCCAACGATAAGCTCGCGCTGACCACGCCCGATAGGAATAAGCGCATCAATGGCCATAATACCTGTTTGAAGTGGCGTTGTTACAGGCAAACGATCCATAATAGCAGGAGCAGGACGCTCAATTGGCAAACGCTTTGTCTCCGTAATAGCCTCTTTATCATCAAGTGGGAGCCCTAATGGATTAATGGTGCGGCCAATTAACCCATCGCCCACTGGCACATCCATTACACGGCCAGTTCGCCGCACTTCATCACCTGTTTGTAATTGCCAATAATTGCCTAAAAGCACAACGCCGACTTCATCTTCATCAACATTGAAGGCGATGCCGTAGATATCATTTGGAAATATTACCAACTCTTCCGAGCCGACATTAGGCAGGCCAGTGACGACGGCAATGCCGGTAGAGATACTTGCCACCACGCCCACTTCTTTGGGATGTAATTTAGGCAATGCTTTACCACTCATTTGCTTAAATGCTTTGAATAGCTTTTTTTGCTGAATGTTAAAGCTATCAGGCGGCATGTGCCTTCTCCTTGTGTTTTAAGGTAGCCGCAACACTGGTCTCCAGCTCCTTTAGGTAATCAGAAGCACTCCATGCCAATTTCTGACCGCTAACGGAAAGCTCAATACCACTAAGCAGTTCCGGTGTTTTCTTAAATGTAATATTATCTGTTTTAAGCGTATCGGTGATTGCCTTTATTATTGAAGTTTTCATTGTTTTGGATAATGCAAAAGCGCTGCTTATATGCACTTCCTGCGATGATTTTACATTCAGCTTTGATAAATCTTTCGCAGGTAGCTCCTGCAGACGCTTTATAAAAACGGCAATCATACACTCTTCAAGGCTTATATCGACAAGGTCATGTAATAATTTTGTTGAGGTAGCAAATACTTCCTGTCGCAATTGTTTTATCGTATTATCTACTGCATCTTGCATTTCCTGATCCAGAGCCTCTTTGCGCTTGTTTCGCAAGACGCTAGCTTCTTCTTTTGCTTTGCTCAAAAGATTATCGCGATCCGCTTCCACTTCTTTCTTTGCTTCACGCAATAGCCTGGCCTTTTCTTTATCAAACGCTTCAGTTTTTTTCTCAAAATCAGCTTGCGCTTTTTTAGATTTTGCATCAATAGCTTTGGCGCCAGCCAATTGTTCGGCAATGTGCTTTTCGCGCGCGGCTATTGCGTTTAAAATGGGCTGATAGAGAAATCTCTTAAGCAGCCACATAAGAACAAGGAAGTTAAGAACCTGCGCTATGACAGTGAACCAGTCGATATGCATAATTATTGTCCTGCCGTTTGAGAGATTGTGTGATTCCAGAATGGATTGGCGAAGATAAGAATCATTGACACTACGAAACAATAAATGGCGGTGGATTCTATCATCGCCAGCCCGACAAATAATGTGCGGGTAATGGTTCCGGAAGCATCGGGTTGTTGCGCTAGTGATTTAAGAGCTGTTGCAACCGAATAACCTTCGCCTAGCGCAGGACCTAAACAGCCTATTCCAGTTGTAAAACCTGCGGTAACGATTGAGGCAATTGCTATATATGTCATACTATCCATGTTGTAACTCCTGTTGGTTTTTAGTTGGGTTTGAGGGAATGGGTTTGCGTAAGCGGATAGCCGCCGCGATATAAACGGTAGCCAGAATACTAAAAATATAGGCTTGCACCATGCCAGTTAGCAGGCCAAGCACGGTCATAACGATGGGGAATAAAAACGGTGTGATGGAAAGTAAAATGCCGACAATCATACCGCCACTCATCATATTACCAAACAGGCGAATTGCCATAGCCAGCGTACGCGACAATTCGCTGATGATGTTAAACGGTAGCATGATAAATGTTGGCTGAATGTAGGATTTGAGATAGCCGCCTAACCCTTGCGAGGTGATACCAAAAAAAGGTACTGCAAAAAACACACAGAGTGCTAATGCAACTGTAGTTGAAAGTGATGCGGTAGGCGGAGTATAGAATGGAAATAATGTAAAAATGGCGGATGTAGCTATAAACAAAAATATAGTACCAAGAAAACTGATATATTTTGTAGGGTTAGCAAGACCAACATCTTTTATCTGGGTATTTATACTTGTTACAATAATTTCTAGAAAACTCTGCCAGTTTGAAACTACACCATTCTTATGCGACAAACTTCTTGTCACAATCATTGAACTGAGCGTTAAAACCCCCATAATTGCCCAACTGGTAACAATGGTACTGTTGAGTTTTACAAACCCATTTTGCCATAAGATTATTTCGTCAGGACTAAGCTGCATGGCGAGGATCCTTCGTTAGCAATGTGACTGCAATTCTGGCAATGATAAAACCGACCAAACAGACAAAAAACCTTTTCCAGTCTCCTTGTCCAATCACATAAAATCCAACAATTGCAATAGCAAGCCGCGACCATAGGCTAGCTGTAAACCACAATGGGGCATAGTTAGAAGTTAAACCTTTTTTAACTGTCCACCACAGCCCAGCATAAAAAATAGTTCCAAGCACAAGACCTGATGCAAACACCAATAACATTGGCAATATATCACTCATCTTTTTTCTCCTCTTCCTGCATTTCTTTATGTTCTTTGAGCACCCATCTAACCGCATTCCAACAGCCTATGCAAAGACCAGCAACCAGCAATATAAGTGTCCATGAATGTCCACTCGGATACTTTTCATCAAGCCATACACCAAGCCAGGCACCAAGCACGACAGGCAGTGCTACTGACCAGCCAACAAGACCGAACAAGCCAAAACCAAACCATATATTATCTTTTTTGCTTTGTGCTTTTATCTTACGGACTATCTGTGCGCCGACACGCTCAATAAAGCGTGATTGATCATCTTGTTTTTTATCCATGTTGCCACTCCGCGAAACGATGGATAAATCCACTTTCAAGTTTAGCCAGCGTCAGGCGCATTTCTTTTTCATGATCGCTTTCTTTTATGAATTCTTTCGTCACTGCTTCGTGCAGTGTTTTTATGTCTTTGCCGCCTATTGCATTTCTAACTGAAATCAGCACTTCTTTTCCTGTTTTTACTAAAATGCCGTCATCAACGGCAATCACGGTTTCTCGTTCCGACTGGCTTTGCCAACTTAAAATTCCAGGTGTGAGCACCGCAACACAGTCAAGCCTGTTTGGCAATAACCCTAATAAACCCTGATCTGTATTTGCTACGATGCTTTTTACCCCATCTTTTTGTGCAAAGACTTTAAAAGGAAGCAATATTTTAAGCTGCATAAGATCAGGCTGCATCTTGCTCTCCTTTTTTAGATAAATCGGCATTATCGATTGTACCAATCATGTAGAAGCTACTTTCCGGCGCATCTTTAAATTCATCATTTAGAATACGTTCACAGTCAGAAAGTGCATCTTCCAGACTCACAGACTTTCCCTTTAATCCTGTAAATTGCTCGGTGGTAAAAAATGGCTGTGTCAGATAACGCTCTAATTGGCGCGCACGGCCAACCACGGCGCGATCATTCGGTGATAGTTGCTCCAAGCCCAGCATAGCGATGATATCTTTTAAGCTTTCATATTCAGCCAGAGTTCTTCTTATTTTCTGAGAAATGGCGTAATGATGCTGTCCTATAACGGTTGGCGTAACCATTTTTGAGTTTGATTGCAATGGGTCAATCGCAGGAAACAAGCCTTCACTAGCACGTTTGCGCGATAATACGATAGAGGCGGAAAGATGCGAAAAAGTGTGGATTGCTGCGGGGTCGGTAAAATCATCCGCAGGCACATAGACTGCCTGAATGGAGGTGATAGCGGCGGTATCCGTACCAGCAATCCGCTCCTGAAAACGTGATAGTTCTGTACCCATAGTTGGTTGATAACCAAGACGTGATGGCATCTGTCCCATCATTCCTGATATTTCTGAACCTGCTTGAATAAAACGGAAAATATTATCTACCAGCAGCAGCACGTCACGCTGCTCGTCATCACGGAAATATTCGGCCATGGTAAGTGCGACTTGCCCAACTCGAAAACGCGCTCCCGGCGGTTCATTCATCTGACCAAATACCATAACCATATTCTTCAGAACGCCCGCTGCTTTCATCTCCTGATATAGTTCCTGACCCTCGCGGCAGCGCTCTCCAATGCCGCAAAAAATGCTCACGCCCTTACTATTTCCAACCATATTATTAATCATTTCAGTAAGCAAAACTGTTTTGCCAACACCAGCTCCGCCAAATAAACCCGCCTTGCCACCGCGTTCCAGCGGCGTTAAAATATCAATTACCTTGATACCGGTCTCAAAAATTTCTGATTTTGTAGATCGGCGCGATAAGGCTGGTGGTTCTTGATGCACGGAGCGTAATGTTACATCTTTCAATTCGCTCTTCTTATCTATCGTATTGCCAAATACATCGAATAAGCGTGACAGTATTTTTTTACCCACTGGAGCCTTAAGCGGACTGCCGGTATCTTTTACCGTCATCCCGCGAGCAAGACCACCTGTTCCAGTCAGTGCAATAGCGCGCACGGATTTTTCATCTGTTTGTGAATGCACTTCAAGAATAATTCTATCTTTTTTGCCAGCATGTAAAATGCTATAGATAGAAGGCAAATTATCTTCAAACTCTATATCTACAACGCCGCCACGCACCGATAAAACTACACCTTCATTTGCCATAGTTTTACCTCCAGCTCTGCCAAAGCATGAAGGTAGCCATAGCAGCCATGCCAAAATTCTCAATCACACTTACGGTGCTAAGTGGCACGTTTAATATCGTGCCAAGGCAAGAGCATTGCAGTTTTTTGTCACTGGTGATAATTGCTTTTATAACTCCGGCTCCACTTATGAGCATGAAAATAAGCGTGAGGATATTCGTTGCAATGGGTAAAAATGCAGTTAGATATAGCAACCCCAGCCCAAGTTCGATAAATGGATAGGCAAGAGCATATGTACGAGAGCGCTTTGCAACCAGGTCATACATGGAAAACCCATCGGCAAAGCCTTTTAGGTCAATTAGCTTGAGCATGGCAAAATTGACGAAGAATAGCCCCATAAAGGTTTCCATAAAGCGATGCATGTGGCCATCTACCAGCGCAAGCGCAGCAGCGGAAAAAGCCACTGTAGCAATAATAACTAACAGTGGCTTATAGCGCTGTGTGAAGGATAGTATTTCTGGAGTTGATTCATGGTTCTTAGGCATTTTTTAAACTCCTTAATAAGCCTCAATACGGACAGTTAGGCATGGTCATACATGTCTGCTGCCCATATTGAGGAAACATTCCGGTTAGCTCTAAGAAACAGCTTTGCGAGGCGCGGCATGATCTAGCATATGCCCAACCTCCGAGGCGTTCTTAGTTTTCCAAAGCATCGCACCAAAGGTAATAATGCCTGTTATATGGTTGCTTTTATCTTTGACCAGCAGGCGGTTGACTTTATTCTCACGCATAAGTTCTGCTGCCTTATCCAGGTTGTCGTCCTCATGGCAGAAATATACTTCCTTGGTCATTGCCTCTTTGACCTTGGCTTGTTTTGGGTCATCGCCGTTGGCCAGCACCCGAAGTACGATATCGCGATCGGTTATAATACCGATGCAATGATCTTTATCTTCTCCTACGGGCAATATGCCACATTCAATCTTTTTCATTTTCTGCGCAGCCTGGTTAATAGTATCGTCTGGGCTTACAAAAGATGGTTCTTTAGTCATAATATCTTTAACTTGCATTGGTTTTCTCCTTTAAGAAATTGAGTTT
>JAOIVE010000045.1 GCA_028223895.1 Rickettsiales bacterium | reverse complement strand
GACGAAGTATAAGGGTAAATAAAAGATATTATCCGAATTTACCTTTAATATAATCCTTAGTCTTCTTATCTTCAGGCTCATTAAATATTTTCTCAGTTGCACCGAACTCAATTAACTTACCCATATGGAAGAAGCCAGTATAGTCAGATATACGCTTTGCCTGCTGCATTGAATGAGTTACCATTACGATGGTAAACTTCTCTTTTAGCTCTTGTATAAGCTCCTCAACAGTTGCTGTTGCTATAGGGTCAAGCGCAGAACAAGGTTCATCCATCAATATAACTTCCGGCTTAATTGCTATTGCTCTAGCTATACACAATCTTTGCTGCTGACCACCAGAAAGACCCGTACCCGGCTCATCCAGACGATCCTTAACCTCATCCCAAAGACCGGCTCTTTTAAGGCTTTTTTTAACTATAGCATCCATTTCTTCTTTGTTTTTTGTAATTCCATGAATGCGAGGGCCATAGGCTACATTTTCATATATAGATTTAGGAAATGGATTTGGCTTTTGGAAAACCATCCCAACCTTTGAACGCAAGACAACAACATCAACGTCTTTATCGTATATATCCTGACCATCAAGCTTGATAGAGCCTTCAATCTTACAAATTTCAACCGTATCATTCATGCGGTTAAAGCAACGCAAAAATGTTGACTTACCACAACCAGAAGGGCCAATAAGAGCAGTTACTGCATTTTTTTCTATATCCATGCTAACATTAAATAGCGCCTGTTTTTTACCATAAAAAACATTTACATTTTTGGCAGACATACGCAGTTTTTTATCTTTTTTGCTCATATTATTTTCCTTATATTATGGCATTTATATTTTTTATTTATGCTAAAATAGCTATTTAAAAACAAAAACTATTACCACCTAATCTCAAACTTCTTCCTTAAATATACTGCAGATGCATTTGCTATTATCAAAAGCAATAATAATATAATTATTGCCGCCGATGTTTTTTCTGCAAAACCAACTTCCGGACTATCCGCCCAAAGATATATCTGAACAGGCATTGCAGTTGCAGCATCTAAAAACCCCTTTGGTATATCAACAACAAATGCCACCATACCAATCATTAACAAAGGCGCGGTTTCACCTAAAATCCTTGAAATACTCAATATTGTGCCAGTCATAATTCCTGGCATAGCAAGCGGCAAAACATGGTGAATAGTAGTTTGAACCTTAGATGCCCCAAGAGCTATAGCTCCATCACGAATAGATTGCGGAATTGCACGAATTGAAGTCCTAGTAGCTATAACTATAATAGGTAAAGCCATCAAAGCTAAAGTTAATCCTCCAGCAAGAGAAGCTGATCTGGGTATTCCAAAAAATTGCAAATAAATAGTAAGACCCAACAGGCCAAATACTATTGAAGGAACAGCCGCAAGATTGCTTATATTAACCTCAATAAATTCGGTTAATTTATTTTTAGGAGCAAACTCTTCTAAATAAATTGCCGTCATTACCCCTAAAGGAAAAGCCAGCAACATACATGATATAACAACAAATACAGAGCCGATAAAACTTCCTAAAATCCCAGCCATTTCCGGCTCTCTGGAATCACCATTTTTAAAAAATGAGAAATTAAAAGCTTCTCTAATCAGACCCTTTTGCTGCAACTCTTCTATCCAAATAATTTGCTGATTATTTACTTTACGCAAATGCTCAGGCGTATCTTTTGATATTCTGCCTTTAACAAACATATCAACATCAGATGACGCAGGAAGCCAAATATCCTTTTTATTGCCAATATATTCTTTATTATCAGAAACTATCTGTTTTAACTTCAGGGCCGCTCCCTTACTAATAAGAGAGTTTAAGCTGCGCTTATCCTTACGTCCACTAACTTGAGGAAAAGCATCTGCTAATGATTTTCTCACCATCTTACGATAGTTTTTACTCTTAACAAGAGACTCTTCAAAATTTACAGGTAATTGAATCTGTGTTTGAAAAAACGCGGTGTAACCGTTACTAACTATACTATAAAGAAGTATAGTCAAAAATATAAACGACACAGAAATTGCCGCCATACCATAAATCTTCAAACGGGTTTCTTTTGCTCTTCTTTTGGCAATACTACTACCAACTTTTTTAATTATGCGCTTACGCTTCATAAGCTTTTTATAAGCCTTTGGTCGATTGCTTATCTTTTTAATCTTTTTCTCAATATTACTCATATTGCTCCTTGTATTTCTTTACAATTTTCAGGGCAATTATATTTAGTATTAATGTAAAAATAAAAAGAGCAAGTCCAAGAGCAAAAGCCGCCAATGTTTTTGCACTGTCAAACTCCTGATCTCCAACTAACAAAGTTACTATCTGTACCGTTACAGTTGTAACCGACTCAAGTGGGTTTATAGTAAGATTTGCAGACAGGCCAGCTGCCATCACAACTACCATAGTCTCACCAATTGCTCGAGAAATACCAAGCAATACAGCACTCATAAGACCCGGAAATGCAGCCGGTAAAACCACCTTTGTAACAGTCTCTTCATTAGTTGAACCTAAAGCAAGAGAAGCGTCCCTTAAAGAGTTGGGAACTGCATTAATTACATCATCAGAAAGCGAAAGAATAAATGGTATAATCATGATACCCATGACTAAACCCGCCGTCAGCGCGCTTTCTGAGGCAATATCAAGTCCTATATATTCACCAAATCCACGAATTGCAGGAGCTATAGTAACAACTGCAAAATAACCATAAACAACAGTTGGAATTCCCGCTAAAATTTCCAAAGCAGGCTTTACTCTTGCTCTAAATTTTCTTGATGCATATTCTGATATATATATAGCAGAATAAATTCCTAATGGCGCCGCAACTGACATGGCAACTATAGTTATAAGCAATGTACCCATAAAAACAGGAATTATGCCAAATGCACCAGAGCTTCCTGCCTGATCAGCCCTTAATGCAGTTTGAGGGCTCCATGTTGTGCCGAATAAAAACTCACTCAAAGGCACTTTAGTAAAAAATTGCACCGATTCAAACAGAACAGATAAAATGATAAGAACTGTTATGGCTATGGAAATAGCAGCAGATATAAAAAGCAGGCCTTTAGACCATTTTTCAATACGAACCCTTGCGTTAGTATTTGCATTAATAAGTATAGATTCTGCCGCCATAAAACCTAATAAATAAATTATAAAAAATGTTACCCCCTAAATATAATCTATAGGAGGCAACAAACCGATAAAACATTATTATGTAAAAATCAATAACACTATTTATTTATATCTGCCCTCAACTTGGAAAGCTCTTCCTCATTAAGTGGAATCAGACCCTTTTCAACAAGATAGCCTTCAGGGCCTATTGCATTATCACTTACCAATTCCAAAGCAAACTCTTTAAGACCCGGAGTTGTTTTTAAGTGAGAATCCTTTAAATAAACAAATAATGGACGTGACACAGGATATTCACCACTTGCGATATTTTCAAATGTCGGCTCAACACCATCAATCAAACTTCCCTGTACTGAAGAACCATTTTGATCCAAAAAGCTAAATCCAAAAATGCCGATAGCATCATGATTGCTCTTAAGTTTTTGAACAATTAAATTATCGTTTTCACCAGCCTCAATAAATGCCCCATCTTCACGTATTACATGACATGCTTTTTTTCTATCTTTTTTATTAGGATATTTTGCTTCAAATTCAGGCATATCAACACAAGCTTCTTGCATAACCAACTCGACAAATGCATCTCTTGTTCCAGATGTTGGAGGAGGACCATAAACCTCAATCTTCTTATCAGAAAGATTTGCATCTATATCACTCCATTTTTGATTTGGATTTTCTACAAGCTTACCATTAACCGGAACTTCACGCGCTAAAGCTAAAAATATCTGCTCTTTGGTAAAACTTGGCTCTTGCGCATCAACTGAATTTGCAAGAACAATACCGTCATAACCTATCTTGATTTCAGTTATTCCATTAACACCATTTTTTTTACAAAGCTCAACTTCACTTTTTTTAATTGCACGAGAAGCATTTGAAAGATCAGTTGTATCTTCGCCATCTCCTGAACAAAAAAGCTTAAAACCACCACCAGTTCCTGTCGACTCAACTATAGGAGCCTTATATTTAGTATTACGACCAAACGCCTCAGCTGCAACTGTTACAAAAGGATAAACAGTTGACGAGCCCGCAGCTCTAATTTGACTTCCGGCGTATGCAACGTTACATATAGAAGATATCGCCACACCAACAAAAACCAGTTTCTTTAACATTTACAATCTCCAAATTATATTTTTGTAATTTTGGTTAATTTCACTATTCCAACAACGTCAAACAATATAAAAACAACCTTATAAAACATAATAAACACCTCGTCAATAAAAGATTCTGGAAATATAAAAATATGGACATTCATATACAAAATAGTAATACAAAAAAGGCCGCAAAAGCGGCCTTTTAATCCAAATAGATAAATTAAAATATTACAAATTCAGAACATCATCATGAGTACTTGCAGCGATTGTCATAACTTCATCTTGCAGGTCTGAAGGAACATTAAGATCTTCCAAAGTACTTTTCAAATGACCAGCAACTGCATTGAAATGCTCTTCAGTCAAATTTAGATGCTTATGAGCTTCACGCATATTCTTACCAGAATAATTTGGCGCTCCTCCAAATGCATATGTTAAAAAAGCCTTCTGTTTTGCAATTTGTCTATTCATATCAACATTTGCAAACAAGCCATTAATTACCGGATCGGCAAGAACTTTCTTATAGAAAATATCTACCGCAGCATTAACAGCACCCCTACCGCCAAGCTTTTCAAAAAGTGAAGACATCAAAAACCCCCTATATTAAATTAAACATTACTCTTCTTCTTTATCATGACCTTTTCTCATTTTATGGCCTTTAAAAGACCTCATTTCTTCTTTTGAAATAGAACCATCACCATTGGTATCCATTTTATTAAAATGCTCATCCTGCTTGGCTTTACGTTCTTCTTTCATCTCTTCTTTCATTTTTTTGCGTTTTTCTTTCTGAGCTTTATGATGAGCTTTCATTTCTTCAGCAGTTACATTGCCATCTTTATTAGCATCAGTTTCCTCAAAGCGCTTTTGAGCATTTTCCAGAAACTCGGCCTTACTGACATTCCCATCATTATTGCTATCCATATGAGACATCATTCCCTTTTTGCCATACTTTTCGTGATTATCTGCACGTTCAGCTACAGCATAAAAAGAGCCTCCAGCTATTACAACAGCAGAAACAGCTGCAATCAAAACTTTATTCATAACACAATTCCCCTATCAAAATTAAATTCAATATATCAAACTATAGACAACTATATTTTTATTAACAACTATTTATAATGGAAGGAGCAAGCATTATTTACAACCCAAGAAACCATAGAAATTCTTACAATCAAACAATAGCTTGCTATTTTAATAAAAATGCCGTATAAAGCTCACAGAGTTTTATATTACCGACGTGTAATATGATTGAATTTTTTGAAGCTTTGTTAAGCAAATCTCGTCAAACCTGTATTGGATTTAATCTTATATATGTGTTTCCTGTGAGTTTTAAGCCGTACAAATCTTAGGCATTCAAACTCTTAGGGTTTCTGATTTTTATTCGGAAACATTTTAACGCTATATTATTAAAGAGGTTAATTATGGCAACAGGTACAGTAAAATGGTTCAATACAACTAAAGGCTACGGATTTATCACTCCTGATGGAGGAAATAGCGACGTTTTCGTTCATATAAGCGCTGTTGAAAAAGCAGGATTAAATGGATTGAATGACGGCCAGAGAATTAGCTTTGAACTTGCAACTAACAAAGGCAGAGAATCTGCAGCTAATCTAAAACCTGAAGAAAACGCTGCATAGCTTTTTCCAGTTAATTTAAATTAAATTCTTCATTTTTGGCAATAGCAAAAGTTATTGCCACTAAATGTTATTGTCAAAAATCATCTTTGCTAATGAATTATTCTGGCAGTGCCAGCAATTTAGCAAAAGAATTAATGCTGCAAAATTGTCAGCAGGGGACTATTATGGAAAATTTTAAAGAAATTGATATACCACAAGCACTATTTCACAGACTTGAGCAAATAGGCTTTACAACTCCAACTCCTATTCAGGCAAAAGCTATACCTGAAGCCTTAAAAGGAAATGATATATTGGGATCCGCTCAAACCGGAACAGGAAAAACTGCTGCTTACGGCATTCCCCTAATTTCAAAACTACTTAATAGCTCAAGAGGAACAGCACTTATATTGCTACCTACGCGCGAACTTGCTGTACAAGTAGATAAATCTTTGCAGCAAATGATTGGTCGCAGCAAAATAAACACTGCAATATTAATTGGCGGAGAGGATATTCAAAAGCAGATCCGTCAGCTAAAAGCAAATCCACGCCTTATAGTTGGAACACCAGGACGAATTAACGACCATTTAAAACGCGGAACATTGAAATTACACGATACTGACTTTCTTGTTTTAGATGAAGTTGACCGTATGTTGGATATGGGTTTTGGAATACAGCTTGATGAAATTGCAAAATGGCTAACCGCAAAACGTCAGACTTTGATGTTTTCTGCAACTCTACCAAAAAATATTGAGCAGATTTCTGCAAAATATCTAACTGACCCTATTCGGGTTTCTGTTGGCACAACTCATGAAACTGCAAAAAATGTTAAGGAAGAGAATATAACATTAGCAGATACTGAAAAATTCACTCGCCTGACTGATGAGTTTGAAAAAAGGCAAGGATCTATAATAGTTTTTGTAAAAACAAAGCGCTCTGCTGATAATATGGCAGTAAAATTACGCAAAAATGGTCATAAAGCTGATGCTTTACATGGTGATCTTAGACAAAATAAACGCAATAATGTTATAAATGGCTTCCGCAAACAGACTTTCCGTATTTTAGTTGCAACAGATGTTGCAGCAAGAGGACTTGATATTCCTCATATCGAGCATGTTTTTAATTTTGATCTTCCTACAAATCCTGAAGATTATATACATCGCATTGGAAGAACTGCACGCGCCGGAGCAGAAGGTGAAGCAATCAATTTTATTAGCCCTGCCGATAATGGAAAGTGGAAAGCAATAGAGCGCTTGCTAAAGTCAGGAGAAAATAGCGGCAGTCAATATGACAGAAAGAAGAAAAGTGGCAAAAAACCATCTTTCCGCAATAGAAGCAGAAATAACCAAAGAGCAGATAGCAATAGATTGGGTAATGCAGAAAGAAACAGCAGAGATATTTCTGAAAACAAAGCTCAAAATAATGAGCGAAGAAGCTCAGATAAAACAAATCAAACTGAACGTTCTGAAAGTCGCAAGTTTAAGCCTGCACGCAAAAAATTTGGCTTTAAATTTGGCGAAAACCGCGGACAAAATAGCGATAACAGAAAAAACAAAAATAATCAAAATCGCAACAACCAAAGCAGAAGAAAGCCTGCAGCTGCGTAAAGTATTATTTTTTTATCTTTGACTCTGATGCGGCAATAACGGCTCTGATTATTGCCATATTCAGTGCAGATGGCCCTGCCCCCTTCCCTATGAAGGATAATTTGGAATTATCAGGGCTATTTTCTTTAGAAGAAACCAGTTGAACATAACATTCTCCGGCTATTTTTTCTAATATTGAAAATCTAAAGTTATTATCATTGCAGAATTTGCGCACCATTGGCATTACAACACTT
>JAOIVE010000044.1 GCA_028223895.1 Rickettsiales bacterium | reverse complement strand
TCCGTTAATAGGAATTTTTATCAATCGCGCCGGGATCACCATTTTCCCTAAGTTATTAGTAAAAAATAATTTGTCATTCAAATTGTTATGGCCGATCAGCTTTTAGACTTTTTATTTTTTCCTAGCCATCTGAAAAGTGCTGCTAATAACTCATAATCTTTTACTGGCTTTGATATGTAATCATCCATACCAGTATCTATACATTTTTCAGCATCACCCTTCATTGCATTGGCTGTAAATGCAATTATTGGGGTGCTTTTAGACTTGCTAAGTGTTTCAAGTTTACGAATTTCCTGCGTTGCCTCATATCCATCCATTTCAGGCATTTGGCAATCCATAAGAATGATATCAAATTTTTCTTGTTTAACCAGTTCCAGAGCTTCTTTGCCGTTGCCGGCTGGTGTTACATAGCATCCATGTTTTTCAAGTATTGTAGAAGCAACCATTTGATTTACTTTATTGTCTTCAGCAAGAAGTATTTGTGCGCCTTTAAAATTAAATTCTTTTGTTTTTTCTTCTTTTTTATTTGCAGTAACCTCACGTAATTTATGTTGGGTTATTAAAGGAATTTTTATTTTTTTCTGCCTGGCGGACAATATCATAGATATGGCGCGTGTAATTTCCATATTCCCTATTGGTTTAGCAAGAAAGCCATCTATGCCCATTTTACCAAACTCTTTGCCGTCGCCGCGCTTTGGATCTGATGAAGTTACAATTAATATAATATTTTTAAGATTCTTATCTGATTTAATTGTTTTTGCCAGCTTTTTACCGCCCATTTTTGGCATCATAAAATCTAATATCGCCACCTGATAAGGATTGCCTTTTTCTGCAGCTTGTCTAATTAAATCAAGAGCTTCTTTGGGAGATTTTGCCGCATCAACCTTCATTTTATTGGCTTCCATTTGCTCTCGTGCTATTTTTAGAGAAACTTCATTATCATCTATTACAATGGCTTTTATTCCTTCTAAGCTGCTATCTAATTCAAGCTGATTATTTTTATTATGCTCTGCATCGTGTTGGAGCTTTATTGTAAACCAGAAGGTTGATCCTTCGCCGAGCTTGCTTTTTACGCCCACATTTCCGCTCATCATACGTGTGAGTTCTTTGCAAATTGCAAGTCCAAGTCCAGTTCCTCCGAATTTTCTTGTTGTAGAGCCATCGGCCTGATTAAATTTATTAAATATATAATCAAGCTTATCTTCAGGAATGCCAATGCCTGTATCTTCAATAGTGGCATAAAATTCAACTTCTTTTTTTGAATTGCTTTTTACTTCAATATTCAAAAGCACATGACCAGATTCAGTGAATTTCAATGCATTACTTGTAAGATTCAAAAATATTTGCCTAACACGACCAGGATCTCCTAAAACAAAACGTGGAGTTCCCGGAGCATAGCGTAATAGCAGTTCAACATTTTTTTCCTGAGCTTTAATAGCCATTAAGCTTGCGATTTCTTCCATCATGACTTGCATATCAAATGGAATAATTTCCAGTTCCATTTTTCCGGCTTCAATTTTTGAAAAATCAAGAATATCATTTACTATTTCAAGTAAGGCATCTGCCGAATTAATTACAGTTTTGGCGTATTTTCTTTGAGTCTCATTTAGTTTGGTATCAAGCAGAAGATTTGTTGTTCCGATCACTCCATTCATTGGAGTTCTTATTTCATGACTCATATTTGCAAGGAATTCCGATTTCATTCTTGTTGCACTTTCGGCCTGATTTTTTGCAGCTGCAAGCTCTCTAGCGCCTTCTTCAAGCTCTTTTGCATAAAGTTTTAGTTGTTCTTCTGAGTCTTTTTTATCAATAGTAAGCCCTAATTGATTGCTTATTTCGGTAAGTAATTCTAATATTTCTTCATCTTTTTTAATTATTTTTTTATTTGAAAAGAATTCTAATACCACCTTAACCTTGCCATTTACTGAAACTGGAAATGTAAAAGCAGATAGTGATTTAATATTTTTTAAGGCTTTTTTGCGTAAGAAATATTTGTCTTTTTTAATATTTCTTATACTTAGCGGCTCGTTAGCTTTATAAGTGCGACCAGGGAGATCTTCTCCATATTCAAACTCTGATTTGCCAGTCAAATTTTTAAAATTAGAGAATTTTTTACTTTCTTTTTCATCTATATACCAATAGTTAGATGGAATCATTTTTTCATCCCATTCATCCCAAAAATAGGCATGACCTACTTGCCAATCTACATATTGGCATATATTTTTTAATGTAATAGTAAAAATAGCTTCTATGGAATCTGCGGTACCAATATTAACAGCAATTGATTTAATAAGTTCGTTTTTTGCTTCGTCATCTTTGCGGTGAGTAATGTCGCGTAAAGATCCTACCATTCTTGTTATTTTGCCCTTATTATCGCGAACGGTAGTTGCTTTTGCAAGGAACCAGCAATATTCACCGGATTTTTTACGTAAGCGATATTCAATATTATATGGCTTATTATGTTTAAAATGCTCTAAAGCATGTTTTTTTACGCGCGCTGCATCATCGGGATGTAGTAGTTTTTTAAATGAGCTATAGCTTGCTTCAATTTCATCTTTTTCATACCCAAGCAGCTTCTTAAATTGCGGTGACCAATATTCTTTATCTTCCTTGATGTCTTTCCAGTCCCATATTCCATCGTTCGTACCTTCAACTACAAGGTTGAAACGCTCTTCACTGTCATATAATAATTTATTGCGGGCATGGGATATCATTGAGAAATAAATGGCTATACCAATTATTAATGATACTAAAGTTCCACTTGCCAGTAGTGTTTCTGGTATTAGTGAATTTTCCTCTTCTAAAGACTCTTCTGAGGGCCACATTTCAAATAGCCATTGATAGCCAAATATATCGAAAGTTATGGTCGAGTTTATAACGGATCTGTAAGTATCACTTTGTTTTCTTAAATATAACAACTGGCCTTCTTTAGTAATCCTAATATTATAGCCGTCCTCAAGTTCTGCTGCAGTTAAATTATCCAATAACACATCAAGGTCATAAATTCCTGCCATGAATCCATCAAATATATCGTCTATATATATGGGGATATATGCTATTATTGCTCGATGTCCTTTTGGTGTTATTATAGGACTACTTAAAGTTATTTTGTCAGTATGTAGTTTATTTTTGTTAATTGGCAATTGCCTTATAATCTCGGTATCAGATTCAGGTTCAACCAGCTTTATGATATATTCCTTGTTTAACCAAAAAATATTTTTTAGTGATTTATGATCTATAATGTAATTTTTGCTATCTAGCCGCCATCTTTGTTTGTCTGTTCGTTCTTCTGCTTCCCAGCGTTCCGCCATTCGCCTTAAAGCGGTAATTGAGCTGTTAACATTATTTTGAATTAACTGCATTACCTGAATTTGCTCATCTTTGAGATATTTCTTTATATTTCTTAGTTCCCATTTGCCTGCCGCCTCCCATAAAAATAAGGACATTAGTAAAAAGAATGAAGCAATTAAGCCGGATACCCATAAAGCTTTATATTCTTTCCATTGTGATGATTTTGTATTTATGCAATATAAAACAATAGCACTTCCAGCCATTATAAAGCCAATAGTTGTATGCAATGCCATGCGAGTTAAATTATTCCAGCCATAGGCATTTTCTAATTTTAATATATAGCCCATAAGGGCAACCATTCCTAAAATTATGGTTACAAAGCCAAACATCAGCATTATGACCAAAATATGTTTGGATTTTTTCGTAAATATATTTGAAATTAAGGCAGCTCCAACTAAAGAAAAGCATAAAGCGGTGTTTGGAGCCATTCTTCCAGGGTGGGAGGTTTTTGTCATTATGCTATATTCCATCAGCAATTGATCAATTTTCAGATCAACGGCAAAAATATATTGCGCAAGAGTAAGCATTCCTAAAAATAAGACTATTGAGCCAAAAACTAACGCAAATAAATTCTTTCTGTATGATATAGATAATATTCCAAGCCCGCTTAATAAAAAGCCAAGGGCAGTGTTATATTGCATTGGTGCAAGGGACGGGAGAATTTGTATTAAATCAGTGCTTTTTATATGCCAGCCAACCATTACAGAAAGGCCAAGAATTAATGATATTAATCCCAGCATATTTACAAGCCAAAAGGAATTAGTTTTATTTACGAATTCATCGTAAGTAAAACTTGTGCTATTTCCTTCATTTACATTACTTATGTTTTTCATATCAATACATTTGCATAGCTACATAATATAGCAAAGAATAATGTATTGTATCATGTCAGAGTTAATAACTTATTAATTGGGAAGGAAATATATTTGCGCATCTTTGTTCATAAATATAACTTTTGTTATTGATAATCATTATTGACATGTGTTGTTTTGGGTATATAAAGCAATATCAAGTTTATAAATATTGCTATTATTATGTATCAATAGTGATAAAAAAATAACCGGAGAGTTTTATGTCAATGCGTAAATTATTATTAACCACAGCAATTATAACGAGTATATCATCGTCATCATTTGCTGGAGAGTCTGAAAATAAATATATTCAAACTAATCTTGTTGCCAATAAGGCAAAATATAAAGCTGAAATTACAGATGAGAAGCTTGTTAATGGATGGGGAATTGCAACAAGGCCTGCCGGAGCAGGTGGGCATTTTTGGGTTGAAGGAAAAGATATTAGCTTTCAATATATTGGTGATGTAAAAAACTCGCCAGATCCAAAGTTGCGTAAATTGCATCAGGAGGATGTTCCATATATAAAAATTCCAACAGGTTCTGAGGATGCTTTCACTACAGGTGTTGTGTTTGTGAACACCAAAGATAATTTTGTAATTACTCAAAAGATGGATGGAATTGAGCCTATAGTTGCGCCTTCAAAATTTATTTTTGCCAGCGATGGCGGAGTGATTTCTGCGTGGACTGAGCGTAAGAACTCTGATGGTAGCTTTGACAGGCCGGTTGATGCGGTTACTGTAATTGATGAATCAAATGATGGTGTACAGTTTTTTGGTCTTGCTATAAATGCTGATTATAACAGAATTTATGCTGCAAACTTTGGTGAAAATCCGGATATTAAAGTTTATGATGGTAATTTCAAAGCTGAAAAAGTTAAATTTGATATGCCATTTGATGATAATAAGAATGGTAAAGTTGATCCGGGTGAATATGCACCATTTAATATTCAAGCACTTACAACTCCCGAAGGAAAAAATCATATATTTGTAGCTTATGCTAAAACGCAAACTTGCCCTGAAGAAGAGGTTGAAAGTGGCGCATGTGCAGAAGGTGAAATGTTTGTTGGTGAAGAGGATACCAGTGTTCCAGGAAATGGACGCGTGGCAGAATTTACTCAAGATGGTAAGCTGGTAAATATATTAAATGATGGTGGAAAATTAAGCGCTCCATGGGGATTTTCTTTTGCGCCGTCTGATTTTGGCGCATTGTCAGGAAAATTACTGGTTACGAATTTTGGCGATGGAACTATTGCGGCATATGATTATAAGACAAAAAAATTCGTTGATTATTTGCATGATGAAAATGGTAAAGCCATTGAAATAAAGCAAATATGGGGAATAGCGTTCGGAAATGGTGCAAGCCTTGGCGATAAAAATGCATTATATTTTGCTGCTGGGCCAGATGATGAAGCTGACGGTTTATTTGGATCATTAAGGCCGGCTAATTATTAGAATTTTCTATGTATTATCAAACCACACGAAAAGTTGCACGATATGGTCATATAGTGATCGCTATTGTGCAACTTTTGTATATTTACACGCCAATACATAATTGGTCACATGCTATTTTGTTTGTGCAGATTGTCACAACACCTCTTTTGGTTTTAAGTGGCGTTTGGATAACAAAGGGGCAGAAAATCTGGCAGTGGAAGAATAAAATAAAAAAAGTAATAAAGAAAAATTTAAAACATATAAGGGTCTTTAAAAATAAGAGAAAAAGACGCATAAAAAAATAACACTAAATCCAGAGTGTTTGCCAACATATGCTATTTATTTAATATTTAAAAATTTAGAAAATATTTATTCTTTATGTTGACTTAGTTTGTAATAATGATTATTAATTTCCCTTGGTTGTTGATAATGGTTATTAGCAGGGTTGCTGCTAAAGGGAGTTAAAAATGAAAATTATATATTCGCTACTTGTTATTGGTTCTATGTTTTTTGCAGGAAACGCTATTGCGGAAACTGAGGAATTTTCGATTATTATAAAAGATCATAAATTTACACCAGAAGTTCTTGAGGTTCCTGCTGGTGAGAAATTTAAGCTGGTTATTGATAATCAGGATCCAACTCCTGAAGAGTTTGAAAGTCATAGTTTAAATAGGGAAAAAATCATCCAGGGTAATAGCAAGGGAACTGTGTTTGTTGGTCCACTTAAGGCCGGTGAATATGATTATTTTGGAGAATTTAATGAAGATTCGGCTAAAGGTAAGATAGTAGCGCGTTAGAATTATTTTAAAGAACCAGCTTAAATAAGAAGGATATTAAAATGTTTTCATCTTTTATTGTGACTTTTAGAGAAGTTCTTGAAATGGCTTTGATAGTGGGCGTTATGCTTGCGGTGACAAAGGGGCTTGAAGGTCGTGGTAAGTGGGTTTCTTTAGGATTTTTAGCTGGTATAGCTGGTTCTGCTGTTGTTGCTATGTTTACTGAAACAATTTCAAATTTTGCTGAAGGCATAGGGCAGGAGTTATTTAATGCTATGGTGTTGTTTACTGCCAGCCTGCTAATAGGTTGGACTGCCGTTTGGATGCGCAATCACGCACGTGAGATGATTGTAAAAATAAAAGAGCAGGGCAAAAGAGTAGTAGATGGAGATTTGCCAAAAGTTACTTTATCCATCATTATAGCTTTGGCTGTTTTAAGAGAAGGCTCTGAGATAGTTCTGTTTACCTATGGAATGATTGCATCTGGTAAAGCTATTTCTACAATATTAATGGGTTCTTTTGCCGGAGTTACAACTGGCGCTATTTTAGGGGCTGCATTATATTTTGGTTTGGTTAAAGTGCCAACTAAATATATTTTTCAGGTAACTACATGGATCTTACTATTGCTTACTGCGGGAATGTCATCTATGGGAGCAAAATATCTTGTTGCTGCCGGTTATTTTGAATCTTCGTCAAATATAATATGGGATACCTCGTCGATATTGAGTGAAAATAGCATTGCAGGTCAGATTTTGCATGCTCTATTTGGTTATAGCGCTCAACCTATGGCTATTCAGGCAGTTTTTTATGTTGTGACTTTGGCGTTTTTTGTTTCAATTATGTATTTATTTAGGAAGGGTGGTGAGTCTGGAAAATTAAAGCATGTAACTGTGTAAGTTTTAGTTTTATAATATTACATTAACTTTAATATTCGATAAATATCACATTGTTTATTTATACATGTCAGGCGTTTTTCAAGACTGCATCTTTCGTCGTTGAAGCATTCTACCTCACAATATTCTTGTAATTGATCAATGTCTGGAATCGTTATTTCTCGTCCCTTTAGGGAAATTTCTAAATCATCGTTAAGGCGCTTCATGGCGCGGGAAAATGTCTCCGGTTTCATTCCCAGGCGCGAAGCTACCAGATATTTATTATATGGCAGTTCTAAATTTTTTTGGTAATTTCTATCCATAGATAGTTTTAGCAAGAAACACCCTATGCGCTGTGCTGTGGTTAGTTTGCTTATATGTTCATATGTAAGACTTAGCTGGTTTGAGTGATGGGTAATTGATGCTAGCATTTTTAGGGCAATATTAGGACTCTGGCGCACTTTCTCACGAATTGCATATGCTTCTAAAACAAGAGTGATGGCGTTACCGCCAACAACTTGAGCGCTATATGGATAGTCAGAGCCTTCAAAAGTTGCGGCCTCGCTAAAAGTATCTCCTTTTGTTACAAGGGAAATAACGGTTTCTTCGCCATCCTTATTCATGCGATACAGTTTTATCCATCCTTCAAGCATGATATAAAATTTTTCAGCAGGTTCACCATAATGGAAAATAATCTGATTCTTTTTATATTGGCGTTGTTGTGATTTACCAACAAAATACTTTAATTCATCGTCAGACAAACCGTTAAAAAAGGGTATGGTTTTGAGTAATTCAATATAATTCATTTTGCTAATTTTTTGCTATAAAGC
>JAOIVE010000043.1 GCA_028223895.1 Rickettsiales bacterium | reverse complement strand
ACTGACGGAGTAGATTTTACTGCTGCCGATAAACAATCTATAGCCAAAAAATTAGATGAATTGGGGATAGATTATATAGAAGGTGGTTTTCCCGGTGCAAATCCGACCGATGATGAATTTTTTTCGGATTTACCTAAGCTAAAAAAAAGCCATATATCAGCTTTTGGTATGACTCGCAGACTTAAAACAAGTGCGGAAAACGATCCCGGCCTTGCAAGTTTGGTAAATAGCGGCGCTAAACATTGTTGTATTGTTGGAAAAACCTGGGACTTTCATGTTACCAAAGCATTAGGTGTTAAGCTTGATGAAAATTTACAAATGATCGGCGATAGCATTGCTTATATAAATAAACGTGGTTGCGAGGCAATGTTTGATGCTGAACATTTTTTTGACGGATATAAAAAGAATCCTCAATATGCTATGCAGGCAATAGAATCGGCATATAAATCTGGCGCGCGCTGGATTGTTTTATGCGACACTAATGGCGGCACCCTACCCCATGAAATAGAAGAAATAGTATCAGAAGTTATAAAGAAAATACCTGGTGAAAATTTAGGTATACATTGTCATAATGACACTGCAAATGCTGTTGCTAATAGCATTGCTGCCGTACGTGCAGGAGTGCGTCAGGTGCAGGGCACTTTGAATGGAGTCGGTGAAAGATGCGGCAATGCAAATCTTGTATCAATAATACCCACATTAATCCTGAAAATGGGATTTAAAACCGGAATCACCAAAGACGGGTTAAAACATCTTACAAAAATATCACGTTTTTTAGATGATCGTCTAAACAGACAGGCAAATAATTTTGCTCCATATGTTGGTAAATCAGCATTTGCTCATAAAGGCGGATTGCATGTTTCAGCCGTTGCAAAAGATCCTAGCTCATATGAGCATATAAATCCTGAATTGGTAGGCAACACACGCCAAATATTAATATCCGATCAGGCTGGACGCTCCAACATTGTTTCTCGCTTGAAAGACATTGGAATGGATCCAAAAAAATATACAAAAGATCAAATAGGTCAACTTATAGACACCATAAAGCAGCATGAAAGTCAGGGTTATGCTTATGATTCTGCCGATGCCAGTTTTGAACTTCTTGCACGTCACACATTGGAAAATATACCTCAATATTTTCGCCTTGAAAGTTTTAGGGTAACAGATGAGCGCAGATGGAATAATCATGATGAGCTGGAAATGTTTTCTGAAGCTACAGTTAAAGCAAATTTAGATGGTGAATCTTTAATGGCTGTTGCAGAAGGAAATGGCCCGGTAAATGCTCTTGATAAAGCATTAAGAAATGCCCTTGGAGAAAAGTATCCAGAACTTAAAGAAATAAAGCTAATCGACTATAAAGTAAGGATAATTAACTCTGGAGTTGGAACTGGAGCTACAACTCGCGTACTTATTGAAAGTGAAGATGAAAAAGGTCAAAGATGGGTAACTATTGGCGTTTCAGCAAACATAATTGACGCATCATATAATGCATTAAGGGATAGTTTAAAATTTAAGCTATTGCGCGAGAAAGTAAACCTATAAAAACCATGAAAAACAGCAGCAGCTACGATAAAGGACTATATGCAGAAATTTTATCCATATTGCTGCTATTTTTTAAAGGCTACCGCATATTAAAATGGCGATATAAAACAAAAGTCGGCGAAATAGATATAATAGCTAAAAAGTCTAATAGTTTGGTTTTTATAGAAGTAAAAGCACGCAAAAAACTATCAGACGCTTTAGAATCCATCACTCCAAGGCAAAAAGATAGAATTATCCGCGCATCATCTTATTTTATAAAGCAAAAGAACTATAAAAAAGAACCCAATATACGTTTTGATGTAATGATATTATGCGATGCCAATTTTCTACCTAAACATATAAAACACGCCTGGTAGATTTAAGTAAATATCTTTCAACCAAAAATTAACTATGTTATAACGAACTATCAACTTGCATATAAGGTGATATATGAAAATATTTTGCGCTAAAAAATCTGGATTTACTTTGGTAGAAATGGCTATTGTTATAGTTATAATCAGCCTTATCACCGTTGGCATTATGACTGGAAAATCCCTTGTAAAACAGGCAGAAATAGCAGCTTTAATGAAGGATGTGGAAAAGATAAAAACTGCTTATCAGGCATATAAATTAAAATTTGATGCGCAACCTGGAGATCATAATAATGCTGTTTATTATTTAGGTGCCGGCACTGAAAATGGTGATGGCAACAGGCAAATTGATATTACAGGAACACAAAACTATGTTGAAAGATTTCTTGCCTGGGAACATTTAACTTTAAGCAAACTTTATCCCGGTTTATATCCAGGAACTGACAGCGTTGCCAATAAAACTTCAATAGGAGAAAATGTCCCTAAAGGATCCGTTAGCCAAACCGGATTTGAAATATATTATGATAGAGGAACTGGTTTGGATTGGACAGAAATAACCAGCCCCGGAAATTATATTACATTTGCGGCTGAAACATCAGACTTAAGCGATGGAAGACTGCATGGAGTTTCTTTAAGCCCTGTAGATATTTGGGGTCTGGAAAAAAAATATGATGATGAGGATGACTCAACTGGGCTTATGGGTAAAATAAGGGGAATGTATCTAAACACTTCTACCTGGAGTACGTTATGCTACGATAAGACTAAAGATAGCAACGAATGTTTTGTATTTTTTAAGGCAGAATAAAAAATATTAATAATGAGGCGGAGGAACATCCATATCAGGGCTGCAAATCTCTCCATCACCATTTTGCGCTGATTCCATCTTTTGTTTTAGCTGTTTAATTTCTTCATATAATTGAGAAATTTCTTTCTGTTGGGCATATAGCTCTTTGCTCATGGCAGCTATTTCCTCACCTTGATAAGCCAGAGCTTCTTGTAATTTTATTATATCTTCTTCCATACCAAAGCTTGTAACACAAACTATATATAATAACAAGCAATTGGCGCTAAAAAGGTAATTTAGCAACTCCCTGAGATATTAATGCAAATAATATGACAACCAGCATAAGAGAACCAGCCATCATGGCACAAGGAATAATAAATATTTGAAATTTATTATTTGCTTTTACTTTCTCTGGGTTTTCAGGATCATATAAAATCTCAACTTCTTCGCCGATTTGATTGTCTTTTGAACCAGTAACCTGTTTTTCATATTCACTTCCAAGGCCATCTTTATATTCAACGCTCAGCTTTGTGTAAGTGCCATTTTGTGATCTATATGTTTTAACATCTTTTATTTTTGCCATAGCTGTTATTGCACGAGCCATAAAAGATTGTGTGCGGATAAATAAAAAAATACCAACTGCCATCTCTGATAAAATAGCAAAACAAAGACAGAGAAATATTATTTTTCCTGAATCATTTAAAATTTCTTCCATAATATTTTTTCCTTTAACTAATGATTAACGCTTACCTGCTAGATTTAATATATATTCACATAGTTAAAAAAGGATTAAACAATGCAATCTATAGAAGACAAGCCAGTATTTTCTAAAAATGGATTTAGCGTTCTTATAACATTTGCGATTTTACTTGCGGTATTATTTTTCCTGCATCCCGGATTAGGCGGAGTTGGAATTTTCACTTTTGTAATAATGTCTACAGGCTTTTGCGTTGTTAATCCTAATGAGGCAAAGGTAATAACATTCTTTGGTAAATATAAAGGTACGATTCGTGAAAGCGGTTTTTTATGGACTATACCTTTATCTGGCGCGCGCGCAGTTCCTTTAAAATTAATTAATTTTAATACCGAAGTTATGAAAGTAAATGATTTGCGTGGCAATCCTATTGAAGTTGGCGCGGTAGTAGTATGGAAAGTAAGAGATGCCGCTCAAGCTTGTTTTAACGTTGATGCATATCGCACATTTGTTGCCAATCAAAGTGAAATTGCCATCCGTTCGATTGTTGCTGATTATCCTTATGATTCAGATGAAGGCGTTTCATTAAGAAGTAATGGTGATGAAATATCTTCCAAGCTTGCCGCGGAATTACAACAAAAATTATCTGCTGCCGGAATTGAAATTAGCGAGGTAAGAATAGCACATTTAGCATATTCTTCAGAAATTGCAGCGGCCATGTTAAAACGCCAGCAAGCTGTTGCAGTTTTAGAAGCAAGGAAATATCTGGTTGAAAATGCCTTATCAATACTTGATTCTGTTATGCAACATTTCGAAGAAAAAGGAATACGCGAAATTTCAGATGATAAAAAGGCTGAGGTTTTAAACAATCTATTGGTTACTTTAGTATCAGAAAAAGATGCTAATCCTGTTGTTAGCGTTGGATAATATTATTGTTTATCTGCGCTTTATAGATTGAATGACGCGGTCTAACTCCTGCAAAAACTTTGAGCGATCTTTTTTTGTGAAACTTGAGTTGCCGCCGCCTTCATAACCTAATTCACGCAAATGAGCGCTTAAACTTCTACCGGCAACAGCGTTTCCGATATTATCATCCGTAAACTGATTGCCTGCCGGAGATATCACGCTTGAATTATTTTTTATACAACGTGCTGCCAATAATATATCCGCAGTTATAACTATATCGCCATCACCAGATCTTTGCGCTATCCAATCATCAGCAGCATCTGGCCCAGACGGAACTACAATAATTTCAACTTTTGGGTTTCTAACAGGGCGCAACCCTGAATTACTAACCATATATACATTTAAGTCATAACGATCAGCAACTTTCAGGATCTCATCTTTAACCGGACATGAATCACAATCAGCATATATTTTTAGCATATTTATATATCATTTTTAGTAATTATTATTTATGTTTAATATCTTATATTAAATAATATCAGGTAGCCTTTATGTCAAAAATATTAATGTTTGCGGGAAGCGCGCGCAAAGAGTCTTTTAACAAAAAACTTATATCTGTGGCTGCAAAAATTGCTGAAGAAAAAGGCGCCAAAGTCACTAAAATTGATCTTAAAGACTATCCTATGCCTATATATGACGGTGATTTGGAAGACAAGGATGGTCAGCCAGAAAATGCCAGAAAAATATATGATTTACTTAAAGAGCATGACTCTTTGATAATAGCATCCCCTGAATATAATGGCCTTCCCTCCCCTTTACTTAAAAATACTATTGATTGGGTTTCAAGAATAGATGTAAAAATATATTCACAAAAAATTGCTGCAATAATGAGCGCTTCTATTGGTGGACTTGGTGGCATGAGAGGTTTGCCCCATTTGCGAACATTACTCACCAATTTAAATGTTTTGGTTATACCACAACAAGTTACTATCAGCTCAGCTATGGACGCATTTGATGAAAATGATAATCTAAAAGATCAAAAGCATAATTCATCGGTAGAAAGCTTAGTAGACGCACTTATAAAAATAAGCAAATAGACCTGTATGTATAAGGATGCATTGGGTTTCATAGCTATATTTCTAACAATCGTAGCTTTCTTACCATATATAAAATCAATTTTGAATGGCAAAACAAAACCACATGTTTTTTCGTGGGTAATATGGGGCTCTACAACATTAATTGTTTTCGCTGCTCAACTTAGCGATAATGCAGGAGCCGGAGCATGGCCGTTTGGTATTTCAGGAATAATAACCATATATGTTGCATTTCTGGCATATATGAAAAAATCTGATATTACAATAACATATAGCGATTGGATATTTTTTATAATTGCGATGAGCTCCATACCAGTATGGTATATCACATCAAGCCCTTTATGGACGGTTATAGTCCTTACCGCCATCGATATAATCGGCTTTGCCCCAACTTTTCGTAAAGCCTATTATAATCCTTTTGAAGAGAATCTCACATTTTTCGTTATTATGGGCATCCGCAACCTCATTTCTACATTTGCTATTGTAAATTATTCCATAATAACGACATTATTTCCGGCATTTATGACATTAGCATGCGCAATATTAGTACCAATGATAATTTGGCGCAGAAATATCATAGATAGTCATATAGTAAGATAAATTTACATTTTTTCTATATGTATAACTATAGGAGGGTTTTTTCCTGTCTCGGGCTTAACTATTCGCCTTACAGCGGCGCGGATATTATTTAACATTGTATGCTCAGATTGCTTCTTTTTATGCTTATTATTTTGATATTCATATATAGAATGAGCAATTTCTTCCTTTATTGCCAAAATAATTTCAACGTCCTTTTCGTCATCCAACAAGCCGGGAGCATAAACTATAGGAGCAGTTTTAAGTTCGTTCTTTCCCATAATCAAAGTTACGAAAACCACACCTTCTCTCTGCATTTTGCGACGCGCCTTTAATATTGGGTCATCAGGAGGCAATATAAAATTACCATCTACTGCCATTTCGCTGGCCTGAACTTCTCCTAATTTTTCTGGCTCGCCGGGAGCAAGACGCAAAACATCTCCATTTACAACATTGAATGATTTTTTAACTCCCCAGCTTTTTGCAAGCTTGGCATGCTCTTTCATATGCACAATTTCACCATGAACCGGTATAGAATATTGAGGCTTTAGCATGCCATATAATTTTTTCATTTCCTCTTGATTTGGATGCCCTGAAACATGAACAAAATGATCTTTTTCTGTAAGTAATTCAGCACCTTGTTCGACTAACTTATTAAACATTCTGAAGAGTCTTTTATCATTGCCTGGTATAATTTTCGAAGAAAATATAACACTATCGCCCGTTGCTATTTTAATATCACGGTTATTTCCCGTCGTAATTTTTGACATACCAGCTAAAGGCTCTCCCTGACAACCTGTTGCTATAACAAGAACCTTATCTCTGCTAAATTTCTTAAATTCTGAGGCCTCTAAAAATGGCGGCACATCTTTTAGATACCCACTTTCTTTGGCAGCGCTTGAAATTCTCCAAAGAGACCTGCCGACCAATATAACTCTTCTGCCAGCAGCTTCTGCTGCTTTTGCTATTGTCTCTATGCGCGCAACATTTGATGCAAAAGTTGTAACGATAACCAGTTTCTTGCAACCTGCTACCAAATCTATAAGACTATTTCTTAAATCACCTTCAGAACCTGAATAGCCAGGACTAAGAGAATTTGTTGAATCTCCAACAATTGCATATATTCCCTTATCACCATATTTTTTAATTTTTTCCTCATCAGATGCAGGGCCAAGCATTGGATTTGGATCAAGCTTCCAATCCCCAGAATGAAAAATATTTCCATAAGGAGTATTTAAAACAACCGCATTCATTTCAGGAACCGAATGAGTAAGCCCCACCATTTCCAATTCAAAATTTCCTACCTTAAATTTAGAACCCGGCTCAACTTCTATTATTTTTGCATGCCCTATATGAGGATTATCAGAAATTTTTGCTCTTAAAAATGCTGCAGTAAAAGGAGTAGCATAAATAGGGCATCCAAATTCATGCCACAAATGCACTATTGCACCAAGATGATCCTCATGCGCATGAGTTAAGACCAACCCTTGCAAATCATCTTTGCGCTCTTTTATAAATGAAATATCAGGAACAATCATATCAACGCCAGGAAAATAATCCTCAGCAAATCCAGCTCCAAAATCTACCATTAGCCACTTGCCATCAAGCTGATAGAGATTAAGATTCATTCCTATTTGCCCAGCTCCACCAAGAGGAACAAATAATAAATCTTTTTTATGCTTCTTAAAACTAATACCCATATTACTTATGCTTTCTTATTCTGTTGATATATATATTGCAGACCATAAATTGTAAGATCAGGCTCACAATGCTCAATTAAATCACTTCCACCATAAAATAATCCTGCCAATCCACCGGTTGCAATAATGGTCATTTCTTTTGCTTGCTCTTTCTTTATTCTGCTTGCGATTCCTTCTATGAGACCTAAATACCCCCAATAAACTCCTGATTGCATCGCAGAAATAGTTGATGTTCCGATAACCTTCTCCGGCCTTATAATACTAACTTCCGGAAGTTTTGCCGCAGCCATCTGTAATGCCTGTATAGATAAATCAATTCCCGGAGAAATCACACCACCAACATAATCACCATTTTCGTCGACCACATCAAAAGTCGTTGCAGTGCCAAAATCTATAACTATCACATTGCCGCCAAATTTTTTATATGCAGCAACCGCATTTACCAATCTATCTGCACCAACCTCAGACGGGCGATCAATTTTTATATTTGCAGAAATTTTAACTTCATTA
>JAOIVE010000042.1 GCA_028223895.1 Rickettsiales bacterium | reverse complement strand
TATTAAAACTACATGAAGAGAATAAACTTGAGACCGATTCGACCAAAAAATTAAATCTCAACCAATATGAAATCAACAACCAGAATATAGAATTAAAATATATTTACAAAGCAATACAAACAACCAGGAAAAACCAAGAAGACAGGGAGATATAAATATTATTTTCTTTTAGACCTGAATTTTTCCACCTCAGAAAGTAATGGGCGCAAAACCTCATCTCGCCCCTTTCCAGTTACAGTAGACAGCAGAAAAACTTTCTTTTTCGAAATTTTTTCAAGTTCACTATGTATTTCTTTTATATCCTCTTCAGCCATTGCATCAATCTTGTTTAAAGCTATTATTTCCTGCTTATTAAACAATTCCTGACTATATTTTTCCAACTCATTTCGAATAATATTATATGCTCCAATAGGATCTTCGCCCGTACCATCAACAAGGTGCAGAATAACTCCGCAACGCTCTACATGCTTTAAAAACCTTATACCAAGACCGACGCCTTCATGCGCTCCTTCTATAAGACCGGGAATATCTGCAACAACAAACTCTTTTTCATCTATGTAAACAACACCCAGCTGCGGCTTTAAAGTTGTAAAAGGATAATCAGCAATTTTAGGACGAGCGCGCGACACAATGCTTAAAAATGTAGATTTTCCAGCATTTGGCATACCAACAAGCCCAACATCTGATAATAACTTTAATTGCAATATAACGGCGAAATCTTCTCCCGGCTTCCCTGGAGTAGTTTTTCTTGGCGCCTGATTAGTAGAGCTTTTAAAATTAGCATTACCAAGACCGCCCTCACCGCCCTTAGCAATAACAATCTCCTGCCCCTCTTCTGTAAAATCTACTAAAAGCTGCCCTGTATCTTCACGAAATATCTGGGTTCCAACCGGCATATCAAGAATAAGATGCGCAGCACCGGCTCCATGCCTGTTACCACCCGAACCATTAGTACCCCTCTTAGCTTTAAAATGCTGACTATAGCGATAATCTATTAAAGTATTAAGGCCATGAACACATCTTGCAATAATGCTTCCGCCACGCCCACCATTTCCGCCATCAGGGCCACCTTTTGGAAGATTAGCTTCACGGCGAAAGCTCATGCAGCCATTACCGCCATGACCACTTTTTACAAAAATTTTTGCTTCATCAATAAATTGCATTAAAAGCCTCTTAAAACAAAAAAGGCACCTTGATAAGGCGCCTTCTTCATATAATTTAAAAAAAATATCCTATGCAGCAGCGGCAACAGAAACATAAACTTTTCCACCAGCCTTACGGAATTCAACATTACCTTCAGCTACGGCAAATATAGTATGATCTCTACCAATACCAACATTTTTTCCCGGATTATATTTAGTACCGCGCTGGCGAATTATGATATTACCAGGAACAACCTTTTCTCCACCATATTTTTTAACACCTAAACGACGACCTTCTGAGTCACGACCGTTACGGGAACTACCACCTGCTTTTTTATGTGCCATGGATTAATCCTCTTTCTTAGCTTTTGTTTCAGTTTTCTTAGAAGCGGCTGGCTTTGCAGCAGCTTTTTTAGCAGCTGGCTTCTTTTCAGCAGTATCAGCTTTTTTAGCAGGAGCCTTTTTAGCAGTTTTTTCTACTTTAGCTTCCTCTTTCTTAGCTTCAGCTTTTTTAGGAGCCGCCTTCTTAGCAGTTGAACCTTTTCCACTAACATCAAGAATACGAACTACTGTTATTTGCTGACGATGGCCATTTTTACGACGGTAATTATGGCGACGCTTCTTCTTAAAAATAATTACTTTATCATCTTTTGTTTGCTCAAGCACTTCAGCACTAACCTTAGCATCCTTAACTACAGGATCGCCAAGCTTAACATCTTTATCAGTACCCAAAGCCAAAACTTCATCAAGCTGGATCACTGAACCAACTTCGCCTTCTAACTTCTCTAGCTTTAAAACATCATTTTCGGCAACCTTATACTGCTTACCGCCCGATTTTATAACTGCATACATGGTGCAAAACTCTCAAACATTACTATAAACTCTTAAAAAGAGAGGCAGAACATAACGCGACTACGAATTTTGTCAATATCTTTTATTAATATTAACATGCAATAAACTATTTTTTAAAGAATAACCTTAAGTTATCCCTGACATTATCCGAAACCATACCAGTTATATCTCCGTTAAGCCTTGCTATTTCCTTAACAAAACGCGAAGCTATAAAATGCGTACTTTCAGAGGCAGGAAGAAATACTGTCTGTAATTTCGGAGCCATTTTTGCATTCATGCCAGACATTTGAAATTCATATTCAAAATCCGACACCGCCCTAAGGCCACGAATTAAAATATCTGCACCCTTTTCATTGGCAAAATCAACTAACAGACCGTTAAATCCATAAACCTCTATATTCGCCCCTTCTTTTATTAAATATTCAACATCACCCTTAACCATCTCGACGCGCTCATCAACCGAGAAAATCGGCCCTTTTCCAGGATGAGCAGCTACAGCAATAATAAGCTTATCAACCAGCTTTAGAGCTTTTTTAACAATATCAATATGCCCATAAGTTATAGGATCGAATGTTCCAGGATATATACCAGCGCGCATCTTACTAACCAATTAATTATCTAATCACCTTGCTCATGACCAACATCAGAATCTTCCACTATCTGAGATTCCACCACTGCCTCACCATCATGCTCATAATCTTCCTCAGATTTTTCGCTTTCTTCAATTCTGGCAACAGAAGTAACGGTCTCACCATTAGCAGTTTTAAATAATGTTACACCTTGAGTGTTACGACCAGCTATACGAATACCACTTACCGGACAACGAATAATTTTTCCTGCCGTCGTGATAAGCATAAGTTGATCGCCATCCTCGATCGGATAGCTTGCAACAACATTACCATTTCTTTGAGATGTAACTATATTAACAATACCAGATCCACCACGATTAGTTGTTCTATATTCATAGGCAGAGCTACGTTTTCCATAACCATTTTCCGTTACAGTCATAATAAATTGCTCATGCTCAGCATATTGCAAAATAATATCTTTTGGTAAATCTGATTCTATTTTATCCAGCTCGGCTTGCAGCTCATCACTTCCTTCAGAAATTAAACTTCTAATCATAACTCTCTGATTAACAGGAATTTTTAAATAGTTACTACGAACTTCCATATCAACATCAACCCCTCCATTTAGGATAGACATCGAAACGACTTCGTCTTTATCTGATTTGAATTTTATACCGCGAACACCCGTTGACGCACGGCTCTTAAATTCACGAACTGCAATTGCCGGGAATCTGATACATTGCCCCTCACGCGTTGATAAAAGAATATGATCGCTTTTATCACAAACACGCACCGAAACAAGCCTTGATCCGGCATCTTCAAGCTTCATGGCAATTTTACCATTAGACTGAACACGCTTAAAGTCAGATAAATCATTACGGCGTACAGTACCTCTATTGGTAACAAAAGCTATGCTTAAATTATCCCAATCATCCTCATTTTCAGGCATTGGCATAACAACATTTATTGTCTCACCCTTCTCCATTGGGAAAATATTCATCAAAGCCCTACCCTTGGCAGTTGGACTACCAAGAGGAAGTTTATATACTTTTAATTTATAAACCTTACCGCTGGTTGAGAAGAATAACATCGGAGTATGAGTATTTGTTACAAACACCTTAACAATAACATCTTCCTCATGCATAGAAGCACCGGAGCGACCTTTTCCGCCACGTTTTTGCGCACGATATGTCGATAATGGAACGCGCTTAATATAACCGCCCATAGTTACCGTAACAACCATATCCTCACGAGGAATTAAATCCTCCATATCTGCTTCAAATTCATTTTCATCAAATGTTGATCTGCGAGGAACTCTAAACTCTTCACCTATTGCCGTAAGCTCTTCACGTATAATTGAAATAACACGCTCGCGAGAACGTAAAATATCCAGATAATCTTCAATTTCTTCTGCTAAAACTTTTAATTCAGCATTGATCTTATCCTGCTCTAAACCAGTTAGACGTGCTAATTTCATATCCAATATAGCGCGCGCCTGAGTATCGGTAAAATAACAACGATCATCAACAATCTTATTATTATGATCGGCAACTAAATCTATCAAAGCCTGAACATCTTTTGCTGGCCATGCACGCGCCAGTAACGCCTCTCTTGCTTCAGAAGGATCTTTAGAATTACGTATTATAGAAATAACTTCGTCAATATTTGCAACCGCAATCGACAAACCAAGCAAAACATGCGCGCGATCTCTTGCTTTTCCTAAAAGATAAGAAGTGCGACGAGTAACCACCTCTTCACGGAATTTGGCAAAAGCCTCAAGCACCTCTCTTACGTTAAGTAAACGCGGACGACCTCTATCAAGAGCCAGCATATTAACGCCAAAAGAAGTCTGCAATTGAGTATAGCTATATAGCTGATTTAAAATAACTTCCGCAACAGCATCTTTTTTAAGCTCAACAACAACACGAACTCCATGCTTGTTGGACTCATCCCTAATTTCAGAGATTCCTTCTATCTTTTTATCACGAACCAACTCACCTATTTTTTCAAGAGTCTGAGCCTTATTAACCTGATACGGAACTTCTGTAACAATAATTGCCTGACGCCCCTTTGAAATATCTTCTATTGTAGTTTTTGCTCTTATAATAACCGAACCACGACCAGTCATAACTGCTTTAGCAGAACCAGACCTTCCTAAAATAACCCCACCAGTTGGGAAATCAGGCCCCGGAATTATTTGCAGCAACTCCTCATCGCTAATATCATTATTATCAAGATAAGCTAATGTAGCATCAATAACCTCACCCAAATTATGAGGAGGTATGTTTGTTGCCATACCAACGGCGATACCACCACCACCATTTACCAACAAATTAGGAAATTTAGCCGGAATAACTGTAGGCTCTTGCTCAGAACCATCATAATTTTCTCTAAAATCAACCGTATCCTTATCAAGATCATCCAATAGAGAATGAGAAATTTTTGCAAGGCGAGATTCCGTATAACGCATTGCAGCTGCCGCATCGCCATCCATAGAACCAAAGTTACCCTGACCATCAACAAGTGGCACACTCATTGAAAAATCCTGAGCCATACGCACCATAGTCTGATAAATAGCCGAATCACCATGAGGGTGATATTTACCCATCACATCACCGACTATACGGGCTGATTTGCGATATGGCTTATTATAATCATTTCCAGATTCTGCCATTGCATATAAAATACGCCTGTGAACCGGCTTAAGACCGTCACAAACATCAGGGATAGCACGGCTTATAATAACGCTCATTGCATAATCCAGATATGAATTACGCATTTCTTCTTCAATTGTAATTGGACTGATATCAGTTTGTTTTAGTACACTGCTCAATGCTATATTCCCATATTAATTTACGGGCTATATTTATATAGCACAAAAAAATACAGAGCAAGTATTACCTGCCCTATATTTCAAACATTTAAATAACAAAACCACGCAATTAGTTAGTAATAGTAAAATACATCACGCATTCCTTTTCTGCTGATGTCTTTGTGTATGTACGATTTGGATATGTTCCAGTTATACATTTAGATGTCTGCCAGCTGGAATTGTAATAATACATACCATAAACACTACCTTTATCTACCATCCCATCATCCATTTTTTCATCAATTGAAAAAGCCTCAAGAGATGTTAAAAACTTATCAGAAGGCCAACTTGTTGCAAAAAAAGAACCAAGATAAATCACCGGCATTGCTGAAAAAGGATAATAGTGATTAGTTGCTACATCTGCGCCCGCAGGATCATTACTGGCCAAAAAGAAGCCACCCGACAATCTCTTGGTAGAAGGAACATTTACACCAGGAAATGCCTCTACATTACCAGCCTTGCTACTAACTCCTGTATATCCACCTTCTAAAAATCCAGCAAGATCCATATGCTGCCAGGCGCGCAAAGCCTCACTATTGCTTTCCGTTCCAATTTCAATAAATGCATTACCGTCGCCATTGCAATTCCCAGAAGTACCATCGCAACTTGCACCCCAATAATCATAAGCATCAGCCATATCACCGGGAAGGTCATTATATTTATCGTCAAAGCCTTGTATTGCGACCCTCAACCTTTCAACATCGGTCATTATACCTCTTAGCTCCGAAGCTTTTTGCATTTTCACTCCGGCTACAACAGCGCCTGTCAACAATGCTATAATAACTATAACAACAGCCAGCTCTGCCAAAGAAACGCCATTTTGGTTTCTACATGCAGAAATTATATTATTTTTATTAAAAAAATACATAAGACACCCAATATATTAAACTTGTATTGTAATATATTTATATTAAATAATCTTTAATATACTTAGCTAAAACAAAAAACCCCACACATAAAATGCAGGGCTTTTTACATAACAAAATATATTTAAACATTAGTCTTTTCTACGTAAGAAAGCAGGAACATCCAAATCCTCCAAATCAGAAGAGCCAGCACTAGCCAACTCCTTCTCTCTTTCCAACAAATCCCCCTGCTCATAAGAAGGAGAAGAGTTTCTTTTGCTTTGAGCTTCATTAGCAGAAGAATTACTATCCTGGGTATTTGAAGGAATATTACCCTCCCACTCAGACAAAGATTTATCCTCAGAACCTAAAGAGCGAGCTATTCTTGCCACTCTACTAAAAAATCCCCCTTTAGGTCTTTCAGCCGTATTATTAGCAGGTGAATATTGCTGCTGATTACCATATACAGGATTCTCTACAGATGAAGGACGGATTGCCGGAGGAGCCTGAAAAACACCTTCAGACTCTTCTGAAAATTCTCTATTTTTTACATTTTCTAAAGATTCTTCTTTTTGGGCATTTTTATATTCTTCATTAAGACTTCTGATAGCCTCAAAATATTTATCTTCTAACGCCCCTTTTTTATCATCAAACGCCTGATCTATGTCGCTTTCCAACTTTTGAAATGCAGTTTGAGACTGCTGAGCCTTAGAGATAACCTGAGCCAGCTCTTCTTCTAAATTCTCAACTTCCTGGGTAATTGCAGAATCATTAGAAGAATTATTTTGCACAGATTGTTTATCTGATTCAAAAGATTGCGGAGCGTCATACTCCTCAATATCACTATCTGCCTGCTGATTATTATTACGCTGATCTTTAAAATTATCCTTGTTAGATGCGGCCTCTTCAATTGCCCCTCTGACTTCCTCAGAATCTATACCCGTAGCAACAACAGAAACTCTCATGCGACCATCCATAGACTCGTCAAATGTTGATCCAAATATAATATTGGCACTAGAGTCAACCTCTTCACGAATTCTATTTGCAGCCTCATCAACCTCGAAAAGCGTCATATCAGTTCCGCCGGTAATATTAATAAGAACACCGCGAGCGCCCCTCATGGAAACATTATCAAGCAAAGGATTAGAAATAGCAGCATCCGCTGATTCTTGAGCCCTACGCTCACCTTCAGCCTCGCCTGTTCCCATCATAGCCTTGCCCATCTCGCTCATAACCGATCTTACATCGGCAAAATCAAGATTAATCAAGCCAGGCATAATCATAAGATCTGTTATACCTCTTACTCCAGAATATAAAACCTCATCAGCCATCGCAAAAGCATCAGCAAATGTAGTTTTCTCATTAGCTATACGGAATAAATTCTGATTTGGAATAATAATTAAAGTATCTACATGCTGCTGAAGCTCATTAACACCCTCTTCAGCTATTCTCATGCGCCTTGGGCCTTCAAAATGGAAAGGTTTAGTTACAACACCAACCGTTAATATGCCCATTTCCCTTGCAGCTTTAGCAATAACAGGCGCAGCACCTGTTCCTGTTCCACCACCCATTCCGGCAGTTATAAAAACCATATTGCTGCCTTGCAAATATTCCTTTATTTCATCGCAAGCCTCTTCTGCAGCCATCTCACCAACATCTGGCGCAGCTCCTGCACCAAGACCCTTAGTTGTAGACTGACCCAATTGTATCTTTCTTTCTGCGGCAGAATGCTCTAAAGCCTGCGCGTCTGTATTTGCAACTACAAAACTAACGCCTTCTAAATTCTTTCTAATCATATTGTTAGTGGCGTTTCCACCAGCTCCACCAACACCAAATACTATTATCTTTGGTTTTAAAACAGTACTCTCCGGCAATTGA
>JAOIVE010000041.1 GCA_028223895.1 Rickettsiales bacterium | reverse complement strand
TTGCCGAGTCTTAAGGAAAATATTGCCTATATTTATATTGCTTGTTAGCTTTCTTTAAATTTAAATGGCATAAAAGAAGATTAAAAACGTAATATATATGTAAAAGTAACTTGGAGTGTTAGTAAAACTGGTTTATCATTAAGTTAATAGGCTTGTTTTTAAAAAGCAGGAGATTAAATTATGCGTATTTCAGGAACTTCTGGTGGCGTTGGTGCGGGCAAAGTTGGTAAAGCTGGTGCTAAATCTTCGGCTGGTAAATCAAATTTTAGTTCAAAAGTGGGTGGATCTGATAAAGCAGGAAGCGCACCTGCAACTTCAGAGGTGGAAATAGTTGCCGTTCAGTCTTTGCTTTTTGCTCAGGAAATAGGGGACGACCAAAGTGCCCCACAAGAAGCTGTTGAAAGAGGGCATAATATTCTTGCATATTTAGATAAAATACGTCTTGGGCTTCTTGAGGGAACTATACCCAAGGATGTATTGCTTGGCCTTGAAGAGCGTATAAAAAACTGGCGTAAGAATTTCAAAGATCCTGAACTTAATGAAATTTTGAATGAAATTGAATTAAGAGCTGCGGTTGAACTGGCTAAGTTAAATAAATGATGAATTTTTCTTGATCTATATAAAACTATTTATATGACAATGATTATTAGTTGCGCTTGTGCGGCTGGGTTATTTTTTATTTGAGGTACTATATGGATGTATTTTTGAATTTTATTAATAAAGGCGGCAATATTCACAACGTGTATGATTACGTTGCTAAGGGTGAAGAGGGTAAAGCTCTGTGTGAGCTGAATAAAATTTATGATCTTGAACAAAAAGATGAAAAAGGACGAAATGCTCTGCATTGGGCGGCTATTTTAGGCGATAAGGAAAAATTAGAAAGTCTTGTTGAAAATTTTCCTGATGAAATTAATTGTTATTGCAAAAGAGGTTATACGGCTTTGTATTACGCTAATAAATTTAATAATGATAAGGCTTATGAATATCTTTTAGGGCATACTGAAATTTTAAGTGTTAAAGTAGAAAGCGTAGATTTTTCTGGCAGGCAAGACCTAGATAGGAAAAGAGAGGGGAGCTTTGTAAATCAAGTCCTTTCATCCGCTGATGTGGGGAGTATGATGCGTTCATAGTAAATCTTTTGGCACAGATTGTAATATATTAGAGGCTTGAATCGCTTAACTGTTTGTTTTTTCTATAATAATTAAAAGTCCAGAAATCTTTTTTATTTATACACTTGATTTTTGATTTCCTTTAGATAAATATTTTCCTTGGAGAACATAAGGTAAGTAACTTTTAGGAGATAAAATGGAACTATTGCAAGATCGCGTGGTAAGGGATGCCCATGCAGCTCGTGAGCGTCAGTCTCGTCCAAAATGGAGGATTGGCGGTAAAGGTAATTCATCAAGTGATTATGAAGAGCTATTAAAACAAACATTAGGAAAGTTTTTAGAAAATAAGGGAGCTGTCAAGGTCGACGGAAGCTTGTTATTTGAATTTATTCCAAAAGCTACATCTAGCGGCGCAAGGTTGATTTCTAATGAGACGGCAAGCTTTTTTCATAGTTTGCAAGAAGATGGCGCAAGTGATGTTGGTGAAAATGCAGATATTTCTAAAAAGCTTTATAATAAAGCTGCATAAGCTGCTTGCATATTCTACCTACGCATAGTAGAATTGCCGGTTGTTAACTTTAACTAAGAAGAGGTGTCAGTTTATGCCAGCAAGTGAAAAAGCGCGTGAACGTATAGAGTTGCCTGAGGGTTATGTTCCTTCAGATGATGAGGAATATATGTCTCCTATGCAATTAGAATATTTTCGCCAGAAATTATTAAATTGGAAGAAAGATCTTTTAAACGAGTCGCGTGAAACTTTGGATCATTTGAAAGAGGAAAACTGGAATGAGCCTGATGCTAATGACAGGGCTTCTGTAGAGACTGAAACAGCAATTGAACTTAGAACTCGTGATAGATATCGTAAGCTGATAGATAAAATTGACAGTGCGTTGGTTAGAGTTGAGCGCGGTGATTTTGGTTATTGTGAAGATTCCGGTGAGCCAATTGGATTGAGGCGCTTAGATGCTCGTCCTATTGCTACACTTTCTGTTGAAGCGCAAGAGCGTCATGAAAGCTATGAGCGCACTCATATTGACGAAAAGGATGATAATTAGAAAATTTCCATTTATGGGAATATCTTAAAAACTTAGAGGCGGGAACCTCATTTTTAAGCTCGGGGAAGTTTCCTCGGGCTTATTTTTTCCTTAAGATTATTTTTAATTTTTATAGGTATATAATGTCTGAATATAAAAAAAAGAAGAGCGATAATAAAATCAGTTCTGCTAAGATGGCAGCTAGAAAAGTAAAATCTATTTATAAAAAAATATGTGGCAAGGGAAAATGTAAAGTTGCTGTTTTGAGGCTTTCGGGAGTTATTGGTGGAGGATCAAGTTTTAAATCTGGCCTTTCTTTGGAAGAAATAAATGAAAATATTGAAAAAGCTTTTGATATAAAAAATATTAAAGCTGTCGCTTTGCAGGTTAATTCACCGGGAGGGTCTCCGGTGCAGTCAGAGTTAATTTTTAATCGTATTCGCCAACTCTCAGAAGAAAAGAAAATTCCCGTATATACATTTGTTGAAGATTTGGCAGCTTCTGGAGGATATTGGCTTGCTTGCGCGGGCGATGAAATTTATGCTTCGCGTAGCTCAATTGTCGGAAGTATCGGTGTTATATCTGCTGGTTTTGGTTTTGTTGAGTTGATAAATAAAATTGGTGTTGAACGCAGAGTTTATTCGCAAGGAGAGAATAAATCTGTCTTAGATCCATTCCAAAAAGAAAAGCAATCTGATATTAAAATTCTTACAGAAGCCCAAAAAGATGTGCATGAATCATTTAAAGATCTGGTGCGCAGTCGTCGTGAAGGAAAGATTAAAAAAACTCATGAAAAACAGTTATTTAGCGGAGAGTTTTGGAGCGGAAATAAAGCAAAGGACTTAGGCCTGATTGATGATATTTCTGACATGTATAGCGTTATAAAAAATAAATTTGGTAAGGATATTCAATTTGAAAAAGTTGAGTCTCAAAAAGGGTGGCTAAAAAAGCGCATAGGTGTTTTTTCAGAATCTATGGTAGAGCAAATTGTAGCTAAGATAAATCATACTCAATATTGGTCAAAATTTGGTCTGTAAGTGCTGATTTTGTAACAATGGGTTTCTTCGGTGGAAAAAACATAATTTTATTCCTGCATGAAATATATTTGTAATATGTTCTTTGTATATATAGGCATATTGTTATTAAAATAACTATATGTAAGGAGGGTATTTTGAGCAAATATATAAAAAGAGCGTATAGTAGATTAAAAAATTTCGGCGATAGTGGAGATTATATTGAAGAAACTAGTAAATCCAAATCTGGGGATGCCCAAGGAGAGGAGTATGGCCGCAAATATCCCTTACATGCTTTGGCAAAAATGTATCAAATTTCTGTTGATGGAATGGTTGGTTATCTTGATGAAGGTAAAAAGCTTGACGAAGTTGACGATGAAGGAAAAACAGCATTAGACTTAATGGGCGAGAAAATTTCTGAGTGGGAAGGCAGTGCTAGTATTGGTCAGGAATCGCTATGTAATAAATATAAGAAAGCGGCAAAAAAAGTTATTGAGCATGCTTTAGAGGTTTATTATAAAGATTCTGGAATTTTAGATGTTAAAACTGCAGAAGAAGCTCGTAATATAAGTGATGAAAAAAAGAACGGTTTTGATGATATAATAGAGCAGGCATCATCTGCTGGAATAGTTGATAAAAAAGAAATCGAAAATTATAGAGATGAACTTTTTGGCAATGCGGAAGATGATTTTATTAAAAGGCAAGAAGAAAAAGAAGATAATAGCTTAGGTTCTGAAAGCTCTCTTGATATGGCAAGGGAAGCTTTAAGAGCTTCGGATCAAGCAAGAGCAGAAAGATTGGCCAGAGAAGAAGAGGCGGTTGCAGCAAGTAGCGAAGCTGATGAGCAATCAAGAAGGCCGAGTTTGGATTTTAGCGGATTTGAGAAGCATTTAAAAGGAGAGGTTTGTAAGAAGCCTGGTGAGAATAAGGAAAATATTAATGTACCTCCTCTTGCTCCTCCTCCCGCGGCGTCTGGTAGGCGCAGTGAAAGACATCAAAAAGGAAGAAGAGCAATAGCCAAAAACCCTGAAGGTGAGGAAAGTTTTGCTGATAAGGTTCGCCCAAATACAGAAGATAGTCGTTCAAACGATAAACATAAAAAGCGTGGTTAGTATATATTTTTAAATATAAAATGTTTGTTTGATATTTGTTTTGCAACTAGTTCTTGCACTTATCATTCATAGGCGGTATTTTCTCGCCTTATATAAAAGAGAATGCCAAATATGACTAAAAAAACAAAAATTTTGTCATTTCAAGATATGATAATGGCCTTGCAGGAGTTCTGGATTGATAAGGGATGCCTTGTATTGCAGCCTTATCATACTGAAGTTGGTGCAGGAACGTTGCATCCTGCAACCGTTTTAAGGGCGTTGGGTGATAAAAAGTGGAATGTTGCCTATGTACAGCCTTCCATGCGTCCAAAAGATGGGCGTTATGGAGAAAATCCAAATCGCTTGCAGCATTATTATCAATTTCAAACAATATTAAAGCCGTCACCAGATAATATTCAGGACTTATATCTTGAAAGCCTGGCGGTTATTGGAATAAACGCAAAAGAACATGATATACGCTTTGTAGAGGATGATTGGGAAAATCCAACTGTTGGCGCATGGGGGCTTGGTTGGGAGGTCTGGTGCGATGGTATGGAGGTTTCTCAATTTACTTATATGCAGCAGGTTGGAGGTATTGATTGCTCGCCAATTCCGGGTGAATTGACTTATGGAATGGAGCGTCTGGCTATGTATATTCAAGGAAAAGACAGTGTTTATGACATTGATATGAACGATGATGGCGTAAAATATGGCGATGTTTTCCAACAAGATGAGCGCGAATTTTCTGCATATAATCTTGAATATGCCAATACTGAAATATTATTCGAGCATTTCAGTGATGCTGAATCTGAGTGCATGAATCTAATAGATAAAAAACTGCCACTTCCAGCATATGATCATTGTTTAAAAGCTAGCCATTTGCTGAATTTGCTAGATGCAAGAGGAGTGATCGGAGTAACTGAGCGCGCTTCATATATAGCAAAAGTGCGTAATCTTGCAAAAGCATGTTGCGAAAGCTGGGTTGCAAGTCAAGGATAGTAAATAAGGAAATAATAACTATGATTACTATGCTGAAAAGTAAATTGCATCGTGGTACTGTAACCAGAGCTGATCTAAATTATGAGGGGTCTATTACGATAGACCAAAACTTGTTGGATGAGGCGGGGATATTGGTATATGAGCAGGTTGATGTTTTAAATATTAATAATGGCGCACGTTTTACTACCTATACCATTCCTGGAAAAGCAGGTTCTGGTGAAATTTGTGTTAACGGAGCCGCAGCAAGAATGGTTCAAAAAAGTGACTTAGTGATTATTTGTGCTTATAAACAAATGGACGAGGCAAGTGCAAAAGAGCATAAGCCGACTATAATATTATTGGATGAACAAAACAGAGTGAAAAAATAATGGCAGAATTACTGCTCGAACTATTTAGTGAAGAAATCCCGGCTGGTTTACAAAAAAGAGCTGCAGATGACTTTGTGAATATATTTAAAAATCAGTTAGATAAGGCGTCAATATCATGTAAAGATTTAAGTATTTTTACAACACCAAGGCGCATTACAATAGTTATTGATGGTGTTGTTAGGGCAAAAAAAAGTTCCGCAGGTGAGCGTAGGGGGCCAAGGGTTGATGCCCCTGAAAAAGCAATAGAAGGTTTTGTAAAATCTACAGGTTTAACTAAAGATCAGCTGGAGATAAGAGAAACTGACAAAGGAAAATTTTATTTTGCTACTGTTAAAACTAAAGAGAGTAAAATTTCTGATGTTTTGTGTGATATGGTGCAAAATATTATATCGACATATACATGGCCAAAATCTATGCGCTGGGGGAGCCATACTATAAGATGGGTGCGCCCTTTACATAGTATTATATGTTTGTTTGATGGTGATGTTTTGCCGGTGAAGTTTGGGCATATATCTGCTTCAAATAAAACAAAAGGCCATCGTTTCTTAAGTGATTACAAGAGTTTTGAGGTATCTGATTTTGCCGATTATAAGCAAAAATTGTATGAAAATTATGTACAGATAGATCAAAATGAGCGCCGTATAAAAATTAAGGAAGATTCCAAAAAGCAGGCTGTACAATATGGTCTGACATTAAAAGATGATCCTGCTCTTTTAGATGAGGTAACTGGCTTAGTTGAATGGCCGGTTGCGCTGATTGGAAAAATTGAGGAGAAGTTTTTAGATGTCCCTCAGGAGGCATTAATTAGTTCTATGCGCGCGCATCAAAAGTATTTTTCTCTTGTTAATAAAGAGGGCAAGCTGGCTCCATATTTTGTTGTAATTGCAAATATTGAAAGCAAGGATGGCGGTAAAAAAATAGTAAATGGTAATGAACGTGTGTTGCGAGCGCGTCTTGATGATGCTAAATTTTTCTGGGATAAAGATAGGAGATTGGGGCTTGATTCAAGATTAGAAGATTTAGAGAAAGTCGTTTTCCATGCAAAATTAGGAACTGTGGCAGATAAAACAAAGCGCATAATGGCATTAGCTAAGTTATTTTCGGTATGGATTCCGCACGCTAATTTATCACAAGTTGAGCGCGCAGCGCAATTATGTAAGGCTGATTTGCCAACAGAAATGGTTGGAGAATTTCCTGAATTGCAAGGGCTTATGGGATATTATTATGCTCTGGAAAGTAAAGAAGATGCTAAAATAGCTGTTGCAATAAAAGAGCATTATAGCCCGGTTGGCCCTAGCGATGCATGCCCAAAAGAGCCAATAAGTATAGCGGTTGCTCTGGCTGACAAAATAGATACTCTTGTAGGCTTGTTTGCAGTTGATGAAAAGCCAACGGGATCTAAGGATCCTTTTGCTTTGCGTAGAGCTGCTCTTGGGGTGATAAGAATTATCTTAGAAAACAATTTAAGAATGCCTTTAAGGCTGTTATTTGAAAAGTCTATGGGACTTTATCCAAAATCATTATTAAAGCCGGAAGGGTCTGGTATAAAAGCAATAGTTAAAAAGGATGTGGAAAGGTCTAAGGATAAATATAATAGAATTATCAATGACTTGCTAGAGTTTTTTGATGCAAGACTTAGAGCTTTGTTGAAGGAAAAATCTGTGCGTTATGATTTAGTTGATGCAGTGTTTGATGGCGGTAATGAGGATGATTTTACTCGTCTGATATTAAGAGTTAAAGCGCTGGATGGTTTTCTTAAGAGTGAAGATGGTGTAAATTTATTGGCAGCGTATAAAAGGGCAACTAATATTGTGGTAGCAGAGGAAAAGAAAGATTCTGTAACTTATGATTCATCGGCGGAAAAGCAATATCTGCGTGAGGATGTAGAGAAAGCTTTATATAAATCATTTGGTGAAGTTAGTGATAGCATCAAAAAGAGCCTTAAAAAAGATCAATTTAAAGAAACGATGCAGAGTTTGTCATTATTGCGCAGTGAAATTGACGCTTTCTTTGAGGGAGTAAAGGTAAATTGTGACGATAAAGATGTGCGCAAAAACCGTCTATTGATATTGGCGCAGTTTAGAAATCTCATTAATCAGGTAGCTAATTTCAGCAAGATTGAAGGCTAATATTTAACGGTTTTTTTCATCTAAATTTTTTGATTTATCTGGATTATAGGCCGGTGATGAAATAGTGTCAGACATTCTATCGAAAATATTACTGAAACTTTCAGCAAAATGTATAGACTGACCAACTAATTTGTCAGCACCGCCAAAATCGGCAGCAATATCAGAAAATTTTGAATTTATAACGCTAATAATATCATCGGCATGAACTTGATTTTTCCACGAAGAGTCAAGGTTTTGTACATCAGACATAAGCTTGGCTGCAATAATCTTTTTTAGCTCTTCTTCAACTATAAAAGATTGTATGCGGATTTTTTTATCGTTTGTTGTGGTAAAAGATTGTATTGCGCCAAGTATATCATCAATTGTTAATTCAGATTTTATTGAATCAATTTCAGTCTGTTTTTGGCCGTCAGAGTTAGTACTTAAAAAGTTTTTAATTTCCTCAAGCTGCTCTTTAAGACCTTTCGTAGGTGAGGTGCTGATGTCGTTTTGTAGTGCTTTGATTATTTCATTGAAAATTTCTATAGCTTCATTGCGTTTCAAGCCAATGCGTTCTTTTAACTCATTGATTTTAGTCTGAATATATTCAAACTTTGGATGAGATGAGAGTTTTGA
>JAOIVE010000040.1 GCA_028223895.1 Rickettsiales bacterium | reverse complement strand
ATACATGGCTCTTTCTACATCGCCATACTCTGCGAGCAATTGTACTGCCATATGTGCCGTGCTTATGCTTACATCATCTGTTCCTTGATTAAAGAAAATCAATAATGTTTCTGTGGCTTTTTCATAGTTATTATTATCAATCATATAAAGTGATGCTAAATTTACATAATCAGCCTCTTCGGTATGATATCTTCCATGTTTTATCAGCCTTTCGAGTGCCGATATTTCCTCAGCATGTTTGCCAAGGAATCTATATGTATCGGCAAGCAAACGTAGATTATCAATAGATGGCTGGATTTCTTGCAGGCTCTCAAGAGCTTCGCAATATTTGTCGTAATATTTTGATGTAAGATAAAGATATGCAAGTTGTTTGTGTGCCTCAACGGAGTCTTGGTTATCTTTTACGTATTCTTCCATAAGCTCGATTGCACGTTCATTATAACCGTAATATTTATAAATATTAAGCAGAGGAGCAATGACATCAATAGATCTATCGCCCATGGCAACCTTCTCTTCGTAATATTCTAATGACTGGCTGAAATTTTGATCCTCCAACCTCATCAATGCTAACTCCATTTTAGAAGGAGCGGTGAGAAGCCCTATAGAACCTGCTACAAGTGCTAGAAAAAAAGTAAATACTGCGAATTTAAGAAGCATTTTTATACCTTTGTAATATTTAATTTAAGAGGAACGATGGCGTTCTTCTCCAACTTAAATTTCAGTAAGTTGTTTTTTGATGCCGAAATTGCATAATCTTTACCATTAACCCTAATGCGATAATTGCCGTCTTGAGGTACTTGCCAGGTCATTTCCCCTGCGCCGAAGCCTTGAGTATCAAAAGAGATTTCACTATTCTTTTTATTCAGATTTGATATAAGCCACCTGCTTTCTATTAAATAAGAGGTGGATTCCTTAGGCACTTCAAAATAATCTTTGTTATTTTTCAGGGCGATGAGAACCTGACTGGTGGCGGAATCCAGATATACATACAGGCTGCCATGCAGATAACGCTGCCCTATAACACCTCTAGAGCGCGCAAAATCAACGGATTTAAAACTGCTCCTATCAAATCTGATCGTTTCAAGATCGCCTCGATTATCAACTCTCCATAGATCATTACTCACCTTGTTAAGTTCTGCCTGATAGAAACCTTCGGCTATATGTGTGTAATGACTTGTAGTAATAGGCGCGATATCTTGTGAAGACGCATAATCAAGGTTAAAAAGTAAAGCATTTAGCCCCGCCGCTTTCTCACCTGAATATAAATGGTAATAAATATTTATCGGCTTTATTCTTATCGGGCTATCTGTGTTGATAAGAGTTTCTTTTAAATGCCTGTATGCATCAAAATCCTTTGTCCATTCTTCTGTGTATGGTATTTCATTACTGGTTGAGGCGTATATCTGGCGTTCTTTGCCAACCTGTCTGCCGATTGGGGCAACCGTGCCATAAGACGGATGCTGCCTGTCAAACAAGGTGTCACCGCCGTTAATATTCTGCACCCCTGCAACCCGTGATGCATGTATTACCTCTTCCCACGGTGTGCAATCACCCGACCACATAATGACTTCAACTTTTTTATCTTTTGGTAAAACTGTGTTTATCTCTTTTATTGATCCTGCAACTTCAAGATTCATATCAAAAGGAAGGTGGGCAAATGCTCTAGGTGTCTTATTGCCGTCTTCCATAGCATCTGCTTTTGATTGTTTAGAAAATAATTTTGAAAAAAAACCAATATCATTTTTAGGTTTCCAAACCTTATAGAGAGTATTTTTGGCATATAGATCTAAGTAGGGAGCTTCCTTGTTTACATTACCATCTTTAAAGAACCCCCATTTAAATGGGTGGCTATAGGTATGGCTGCCTGCTTCCACCTGCTCTAAGGCAAAGAAATTTTTGGCAACCTGGCGACTTCTATCGTTTGCCGTCCAGTTTGGGTCGATATCAGATGCAATTACAGTAAGGGTAACCGGCAAATCAGGATAGGCTGTTACCGCCTTTTCCATGATGACTTCTGCGGATAGAACATCTTTATTACGGTATTCTTCAAGCTGGGTTACGTTATTAAAACCATCGCCATCAATATGACTATAATAAATGCGCCTTCCGGCAATAGTTGTCGTATCAGGTTTTGGTAAATCATCAGTTTCAAATGCTAATCGGAAAAATTCGAACGGGTCGATAATCCATTGACGGGTGTTTTTATTATCTACAACATCTGTTTTTATAATATAGCCAGATGAAGCATAGCCACCATATGGCCCTGTAATTATAAGGTCGCTATCCTCTTCGGAAGATGCACCTTTATGCGCATATAAATGCACAGTATTTTTATCTTCATGGTCGGTTAAAATAACAGTTTCATAAGATGGCCTACTCCATGCAAACGGATCATTTAACAAAAAAATCGTAGGTGTATTGTATGAATAGGAAACATCAAAAGCCGTTTCAGTCCAGCCATGCGTCATTTTAAGCCCAAGTTGCCCCATAAAGCTGTTTACTGATACTAAGTCAGGTTTTTTATCACCCCCCATAACTCCAAGAGTTCCGAGGATTACATATTTTTTACCCGCCTTTACTACATCCGTTGCCCATTTTAGATATTTATCAGGCTTTTTCATATTTGTTTCAAAGAACAACCAAGTCAGAACTCCGCGTACATCGTTCCTGTTTTTAATATCAGGCAAAGGTTGGTGAATATCGTAATATTCGACCTTAAGCCCTAAATGGTTTAACGGCATTTCCACAAGTGTGTGGATATTTGAAACAATGGCATCGCTGGTCTTGCCATCATAAAACGCGATTACCGTTCTGGGTATCTGGATACCTTCGGCTTTTGCATTGGTAATTGGTAACAAAATGATTAGGAAAAGAACGGCTCTGATAAATATATGGTACATTATTTGACACTCCCAACTAAAACAGATTCTGGTTCTTTTGTAAGGTTAGTTAGGTCTATCGTCGTAACGTAAGGAATAAATCCATTTTGGCGTTGAAGGCGATATATATAGGCAGTTTTTTCAACATCGTTTTTGTCTGCATAATCAAGTGTATATACCTTGAGATCTTTATTTAGTGTTTTGGCGTATTTTAGATGTTGAACCTGAAGATTGTAGCTTGCTTCGGAAGTCGGCTCATATAATTTTGTTTCAAAGTTATATGTGTTTCTTACCGACTCTCCTAAAATCATATCAATTGATGAGCTTATTCTCGGAAGAATTGCATATGACCTGTTCACCATTATCTTAATTTTTGGGTAATGTAGCCTTATCGCCTGCACAAGCTGCGCCCCTGCGTCAGTCATACCATAATAATCTTCCGGATTCATTCGTTCATTTTCGAGAGGGCTGTCGAGAGTATCTATAAATATACCATCGAAACCGTCACGCAATAAACCAGGGATTATCTCTTCAATGACGGTTTGTTGCCATAATGGTTCACGTATATCTACGCTATAACTTCCCTTCCAGTCTTTGTTTTCTTTGAGTAATAAACCGCTTTTCTCAAATATAGGAAAATACGGAGCTGTTTGCGGTATCTCGCCTAAACTTATATAGCCTAAAATGGTTGGAACTTTCTCTGAAATTGCCTTTAGCGGCGGATGGTAGCGGCTATCGAGCACAAGTAAATCATAACCAGTAAAATCATCACCCTGAAGCTTGTTAGAGTAATATACGGCAAATTTCTCATTCTTATTATCCGAGCCCGAAGCAGTAAAATAAAATAACAATATTCCGCAGAGCGGAACCAATAAAATCAAAGCACGCATAATGTATCCCCAGTACTAAAAATTAAGAAAACCTCAATTAGTTAGATAGGTGTACCGGGAAGAATATAATAATTATATCCCCCAAATTACGGTATTTATAAGTTTTATATAAGTATATGTAATAACTATGAAAATATTATATGCCGCGCATCATTTAATATAGAAACAATACGCGCCATTATTTAAGTATATATCCTCCAATTTCAGATTTGGAATTGGTTTAAAACATATTTCGGAGAGATACTTATGTGTGGAATTATTGGAGTTGTTTCAAAAGAAGAAACAAATATATCATCGCTTCTTATGGAAGGGCTAAAAAAGATAGAATATCGTGGTTACGACTCGTCCGGCATGGCAACGATTGCAGAGAACGGCTCGCTGTCATGTATTCGCAAAGCCGGAAAACTCATAGCCCTTGAAAAGAAAACAAAGGCAAAACCAATCAACGGTAACATAGGTATAGGTCATACACGCTGGGCTACCCATGGCGAAGTTACAAAAAATAATGCCCACCCCCACATTACAGATAAGGTTGCTGTGGTGCATAATGGCATTATAGAAAATTTCCATAGTTTACGAAGCAGCCTTCAGGAAAGCGGCATAATTATGAAATCAGAAACAGATAGTGAGGTTATCCCGCATCTTGTTACCCGATTTCTGGAAAGCGGCATGTCACCAATGGATTCTGTTACTGCAACTATCAAGATGTTATCTGGTACTTTTGCTCTGGCTATTTTATTTGCCGGTAAAAAAGATCTTATGATTGCCGTAAAATATGGCTCCCCTCTTGCGATAGGCTATGGTGACAAGCGTATGTATGTCGGATCGGATGCGATAGCATTATCGCCCTTTACATCTAAAATATCATATCTAAGAGATGGCGATATTGCTCAAATAACCAGTGATGGGGTTATGGTATTTGATAATGATAATAAGATTGTAGAACGCCAGATGTCATTTTCTGAATATTCCTCTGACATGATAGAAAAAGGTGAACATTCTCACTATATGATAAAAGAAATAAGAGAGCAGCCAACAATTCTAAGTAATGTCATCAGCCGCTATCTTAATCCGGTAAATAAAAAAATATTAATGCCTGAATTTAATTTCGATATTGCCAAAGTTCCGCAAATCACAATAGTTGCATGCGGCACATCTCACTATGCAGGAATGGTTTGCAAATACTGGATAGAGAAACTCACTGATATTCCTGTAAATGTCGATATAGCATCAGAATTTCGTTATCGCAATGCTCCCCTTAAAGCCGGAGGTGTGTCTATTTTTATTTCACAGTCGGGTGAGACGGCAGATACTCTTGCAGCACTTAATTTTGCAAAAGAAAAAAGGCAACATATCGTAAGTATCGTTAATGTTATCCAAAGCACGATGGCACACGCATCGGATGTTATTTTGCCTATATTTGCAGGAGCCGAAATCGGTGTTGCATCTACCAAAGCATTCACGGCACAATTAGCTGTTTTAGCCTTTCTTGCGATTTATATTGCCGATGCCAAAAAGAATATGAGCACCGCAGAGCGCAAAAAAATCATTAATTCTATGATTAAATTACCTATTCTTATTCAGAAAGTCCTGACTCACGATAGGGTAATACATTCTGTGGCACGAAAAATATCTACCGCAGGTAATGTGCTTTTTATAGGTCGTGGCACTTCTTACCCTATTGCGATGGAGGGCGCTCTAAAGCTTAAGGAATTAACGTACATCCACGCAGAAGGGATTGCCGCAGGTGAATTAAAACATGGGCCACTGGCACTTGTTGATAAAAACACCCCTATTATAGCCATTAATCCGTCTGATTCCTTATTTGACAAAACATGCTCCAACATCCATGAGGCAGTAGCTCGCAAAGGGAATGTTATAGTTTTATGCGATTCGGCACGAGAGAAATCTATAAGGAACATAACACCAAACGTGATTGTAATACCGCAGTGTGATTCTTTTATATCACCTATAGTTTTCACGGTATCGTTACAATTGCTGGCGTATTATGTTGCGGTTGCCAAGGGTCATAACGTAGACCAGCCCCGCAATTTAGCTAAATCCGTGACAGTTGAATAATTTCAAGAACTACCTATCCGATCTCAAGTAAAGGATTGATATCAGCTATTTGGGATTGGACTTTTATTTTTCGCAACCTTCAATCTATGAGGAACATAATATGCCGACAATATATGAAAATAAAAAACGCTACCTTGTAACAGGTGGATGTGGTTTTATAGGATCGCATCTGGTTGACGCCCTAGTTAGCAAAGGACATAAAGTTTTTGTACTTGATGACCTTTCAACAGGCAAAAAGGAAAATCTTAACCCCAAGGCAACACTGATCATTGGCGATGTTACCGATTATAATGTAATTGAAGAAGTGGTAAGTGATATTGATGGCTGTTTTCATCTTGCTGCGATAGCCTCTGTTGAAAAATCGACTACAGAATGGGTACGCTCACATACGGTTAATGTCACGGCAACGGTTAATATATTTCAAGCCATAAGCCGCCTTAAAAAACATATACCCATGGTTTATACATCATCTGCGGCTGTTTATGGTGATTGCAGGGTGATGCCTATTGCCGAATCAACAAAAGCTGCTCCGCTTACTTCCTATGGGGTTGATAAATTTTCTTGCGATTTGCATGGAAGGGTTGCATGGAACGTACATAAAATTCCCAATATAGGTTTGCGCCCATTTAATGTCTATGGGCCACGTCAAGACCCAAGCTCACCCTATTCAGGTGTGATATCTATCTTTGCTAACCGTATTCTTCGAGGAGAGATCATCAATATTTACGGTAATGGCGAACAGATAAGGGACTTTGTATATGTATCCGATGCGGTAAAAGCATTCATAGCATCAATGGATAGCCTTGAATACGGCAAATACAGACGCAAGCACGATGAGATTAATGTTTGCACAGGCAAGGCTACATCCATAAATAAATTAGCAGAGATTATCTCTGAAATATCAGGGTGTAAAATGTACCGTGCCTACAAACCTGCACGCAAGGGTGATATTTTTGTTTCCGTTGGCGATCCTGCCTATCTTGAGGCACGATTGAAAACAAAATTAACAACCAAGCTAATAGATGGCCTTGCAGCTATGATTGGCAGCTCGTCTTTACAAGCAACAAGGAAAGCAGGCTGATTATTCTTCTCTGAAGGCTTTTTCAAGACTATTGGTAATCGGACTAAACAAATAGCTAAGAAATGACCTTGAACCTGTTTTGATAAGAACATCTACCGGCATACCGGGATATAAATCAACTTTCTTTTCCATTTTATTGAGAAAGTTTTTATCGACCTCAATGCGCGCAAGATAATATGAATCGGGAGGATTGCTGAATGTATCAGCGATTCTATCCGCGGAAACCTGAATAACGCGCCCTGGAACTTTAGGAGTCGTACGAGCCTTATAGGCGGTAAGCATAACGTTTACATCGAGTCCTGCATGAACAACATCAATATCAACCGGACGCACACGCGATTCTATTATCAGCTGATCATCCTGCGGGATAATCTCCATTATAGGTGCTCCCGACCCGATTATTCCACCTATTGTATGGAATTTAAGGGCATTTACTACACCACTCGTTGGCGCAGTTATAATAGATCGGGAAGCAACATCTTCTGCCGCACGCAACTTATCACTAAGGTCGGAAATTATGGATTGCGATTCACGTAACCCATCTGAGATAGCGATAGCAAATTCATTTTTTTGATTCTCAATAGTTATTTTAGTTTCAATAATATTTTGCTCCGCCTGCGCTATTTGCGCTTCGTATTGCCCCATATTGCCTTCTAATGCTTTTGCCTGCATTTGCAACTGAATAAGGTGGGTTTTTGTATCATAACCCTTTGCCACAAGAGATGCCACTGATTTGATTTGTTCGCTCAATAGATCAAGACTGATTCGGGTAGTTTCCTTTTGAATTGAAATTCCCTTAATTTGCTCCTCGGACTGGATTATTTTTTGCCCCAATGAATCAAGTTTTGCATTATGGGCGGCAATATTATACTTAAAAAGACTGTTTTGCGTAGAAACTATATCTACTACATCACTATCTGTTGCGCTTGATTTAATTATGTCATTGTCAAAAGCGATTTCATCTAATCCGTCACGCATAGAAATAAAGCGACTTCTTGCCGCTCTTGCGGTATATAATTGTCCTTTAACTGCATCACGACTTGCCGATGATGCAACATTATTCAAGCGAATTAAATTATCTCCTTCTTTGACCAAATCACCATCTTTTACAAATAACTCTTCAATTATCCCTCCCTCCAGATGCTGGATCGTTTTTTTATTTGAAAGTAATGTAATGGAACCTCTGGAAACAACAGCACTATCTATAGGGGCAAGTGCTCCCCAGATGAGAGTAACCGCCGATAATATTACTATTACCCACAAGCCTATAATAATCGGTCTGCGTGTCTCATCTAGTGCCGTATTGATGGTTTTATCTTCTTTTGTTGTCATAAGCCTTATAGTCTTATCGACTTTATCCAAAGCATATTCAATATAAGATACTGTATTTTCCATTTTTTAAATCCTAAACGGCTTGCAACTGATTGACATTATTTTGTATTGCCGTTTGCCTATTGCGGATAGCGGCAAGAACATTTTTTGTTTTGCCGAACATTGTCACTTCGCCATCTTCTAAGACCAGCAACTTATTAAAATATTTCAGCATAGGTTTGCGGTGCGTAATAACCACTACGGTGATGTTTTGTTCCTTTGCATGTTTTAGCATATTAAGAAGAGCTGCCTCACCATCGGCGTCAAGATTGGCATCAGGTTCATCAAGAATGATAAATTTAGGATCGCCAAATAGCGCCCGTGCAAGCCCTATACGCTGCCTTTGACCTGCCGATAGTGCAGAGCCTCCGGCACCAACATCGGTGTCGTAACCATTTGGTAACGACAATATCAGTTCATGCACTCCGGCTGTTTGTGCCGCTTTTATAATCGATTCATCAGATGCTTGATGTATCATGCGTGCTATATTTTCTTTTACAGTTCCACTTAGAAGCTCAATTGTCTGCGGCAAATAGCCTACATATTGCCCGAATTCTTCGCGTCGCCACTGGCAAACATCACCACCATCGAGCCGTACTACTCCTGCATATGGAGAAAATGCACCTGTAATTAATTTTCCCAAAGTTGATTTGCCTGCCGCGCTTGGGCCTATTACCCCCAAAATATCACCTGCATTCAGAGTAAAGCTAACACCTTTTAAAACAGGCTTATCTCGACCAGCAATTACATGAACAAGTCTCTCAACTACCAAATCTCCTTTCGGAGCTGGCATTGAAATACCCGATTGCTGCTGCCCCATATCATCAATTCTACTCTTGAGACGATGATATGACTTTCGCGCCTCCACAAATATCTTCCACGTCGAAATTGCCGATTCAAATGGTGCAAATGCCCTACCGGTCAGTATTGAGGCTGCAATGATACTACCTGTAGTGATTTGGTTGGCTATTGCAAGATATGCGCCCCAACCGATTATAATAATCTGCAGGAAAAGTCGCATAAATTTTGTAATTGCTTGCAAAACAGATGAACGGTAACTGGCTATGTTTTGAAGTTTTGTAACATTGTTATTTACGGTTTTCCACCTTTGAGCGAGAGTATCGGTCATACCCATCGCCTCGATTGCCTCTGCATTGCGCATAGCAATGTCTACCTGCTGCATATTCTTTACGTTGCTTTCATTAGCTTCATCCAGCGGCTTGTGCATGGCAATTTCATTGATCCATGCCAACCCCAAAAGAATCAGGCTGCCGATAAGAGTAATATGCCCCAAATCAGGGTGAATAACATAAATCACGATAAGAAAGATAA
>JAOIVE010000004.1 GCA_028223895.1 Rickettsiales bacterium | reverse complement strand
TCCTCTAAAAAATGGTTAAAAAAAGCAGTGGCGGCAAAGGAAAGATTACGCAAGTAATTTCGGCTGTTGTAGATGTGCAGTTTGAAGATGGTAATTTACCTGCGATTTTAAACGCTTTGACATGTGAAAATAATGGCAAGACTCTGGTTTTAGAGGTTGCTCAACATCTTGGAGAGAATTCTGTTCGTACGATTGCGATGGATTCTACAGATGGTTTGGTAAGAGGTGTTGAAGTTACTGATACTGGTGCTCAGATATCTGTTCCTGTTGGTCAGGAAGTTCTTGGGCGCATAATGAATGTTATTGGTGAGCCTGTTGATGAAAGAGGCAAAATTGGCACTAAGAAGCGCGCTCCAATTCATGCGACAGCGCCTGCTTTTGCTGATCAGTCTACTGCAGAGGAAATTCTTGTTACAGGTATTAAAGTTATTGATCTTTTAGCGCCATATGCAAAAGGTGGTAAGGTCGGACTATTTGGTGGTGCCGGTGTTGGTAAGACGGTTCTTATTATGGAATTGATTAACAATATTGCAAAAGCCCATGGTGGATATTCAGTTTTTGCCGGTGTGGGTGAGCGTACTCGTGAGGGTAATGACCTTTATCATGAAATGATAGATTCAGGAGTTATCAACCTTGAAGAGCCTTCAAAATCTAAATGTGCCTTGGTTTATGGGCAGATGAATGAGCCTCCAGGGGCGCGTGCTCGTGTAGCTTTGTCTGGTCTGACTCAGGCGGAATATTTCCGTGATGAGGAAGGTCAAGACGTATTATTCTTCGTTGATAACGTATTTCGTTTCACGCAAGCTGGCTCAGAGGTTTCTGCACTTTTGGGTCGTATTCCATCGGCAGTGGGTTATCAGCCTACTCTTGCTACAGATATGGGATTGATGCAAGAGCGTATTACGTCGACAAATAAGGGTTCAATTACTTCTGTGCAGGCTATTTATGTACCTGCGGATGACTTGACTGACCCTGCTCCTGCAACAAGTTTTGCGCATTTGGACGCAACTACAGTACTTAACCGTCAGATCGCTGAATTAGGTATTTATCCTGCGGTTGATCCTCTTGACTCTACTTCGCAAATTCTTTCTCCACAAGTTGTTGGTGAGGAGCATTATGCAGTTGCACGTGAGGTTCAGCGTATTTTGCAAACATATAAGTCATTGCAGGATATCATTGCGATTCTTGGTATGGATGAGCTTTCAGAAGAAGATAAGCTAACAGTTGCTCGTGCTCGTAAGATTCAGCGTTTCTTGTCTCAGCCTTTCCACGTTGCTGAAGTATTTACAGGTTCGCCAGGAAAGTTGGTTAGCCTTGCTGATACAATTAAGGGCTTTAAGGAAATTGTTGAAGGTAAGCATGATTCATTACCTGAAAGTGCCTTCTATATGGTGGGATCTATAGAAGAGGCTATCGAAAAAGCGCAGAAAATTGCTAAGGAAGCTGCGTAATTATTTTTTAATTCTCGTCATATTAAAAATTTGATATGGCGAGAATTTTATCTAATGCAACTGGAACTATAATAGAGAATAAATATGTCTGGTCATGTAAATGTAGAGCTTGTAACTCCTGAAAAATTGTTTTTTTCTTCTGAGGTGGGCTTTGTAGAAGTTCCTGGTATAGAGGGAGATTTCGGTGTATTGCCAGATCATGCGCCATTAATTTCATTGTTGCGCCCGGGTTTGGTTATCATTGAAGAAAGCGCTTCTAAAAATAGATCCATATTTGTTTCTGGTGGTTTTGTAGAGGTCACAAAAGAGCGTTGCACTGTTCTTGCTAAAGAAGCAATAGATATTGCTGATATTTCTGAGAAAGTTGCGCAAGCAAGGTTTGATAGTGCTTTAAAGGCTGTTGAAAAATCTAAAGACAAAGATAATAACAAAGCCAAAGAAGAGCTGGAAATATCTCAGGCTTTGTTAAATTGCGTAAAAACTAGCCATTAAGGCAAATAATTTTTTTCATTACTATGTTATTGAAATTAAGCTACTTTTTTGTCAGGCGAAATTAATCGTCCAAAAAGCAATTGCTGTTTGCATTATCCTCAGTATAGTCCCTCTTAAGTTTTAATATAACTAAATATAGTTAAGGGGTGCTATGCCTGCTGCAGTATCGATTTTCCTTAAAGAAATGAATGATAAATATAGAAATGCTTATAGGTCTGTGATGAAAGATGGCTCTCTTGTAAATTGCATGAGTGTTAAGGAAACTACTCAATCTAAAGAGCAGGATTTGTTTATTGCAGAGAATGACGATATTTTGCCAAAAGCATTTTCCCGCGCAGGATTTGTTTCCTGGGAGGATGCCTGGGAATATAGTCAGAAATTTGGCCATGGTGAGACTAGTTTGGATCGTTTTTTATTTACGCTTTCGCGTCATCAAAGTTAGAGGTTTGTAAAATATGCCGGCATCAGAGGTAGATTTTATATTTGGTATAATAATTGTTCTTATTATGGGGCTTGGCTGGGGAGGTTTTGCAACTACTGCAATATACAGGCTTCCTCGTGATATGCCGTGGATTGGCGATCGTCCGCGCTGTTTTATGTGCAAGCATACATTAAATATAATAGATTATTTTGCGATATTATCGTTCTTTTTGTTAAGAGGTAAATGTCGTTATTGTGGTGGTAAATATGAGTGTAATTACAGCTATTTTGTCACTGAAATTGCGATCACTACATTATTTATGCTTTATTACTTAAAATATGGCTTTGGTGATGAGTTTGTGTTGGTAACTGGCCTAATTGTAGGGGCGGTTATGCTGGGTGTTATTGAGGCTGAGCATAAGAAGATTCCAGCAAAAATTTTAATATCGCTTCTTCTGATAGGTGCGGTTTATAGGACATTTGTCGATGGAACATTTTATTGGGCGCTATATGGCGCTATAGTCGGAGGTTTGGCCGGAGTATTTATCCGCTATATATATTTTTCAGCAAAAGGTCAGCGCGATATTGCAATTGATTATACTGTCTGGCAGCAGGAAGACAGGTTTAAGGGGCCATATTTTGATTATGTAAAGTTTTTGGCAGTAGTTGGTGTATGGATAAAATTTGAATATTTTATCATTTATCTGGCTATTGCAGGTTTTACAATAATATTATGGAATATTATTCATCGCCGTTCTTTACGATTGGGAGTTATAATGTCAGCTTATTTATTGCTGGCGGTTATATATCCTGAAACTTATGATTTTTTCTGGCAGAGTATTTTTGGTTAGATTTTAGGCGCTTCTTATTTTTCCGCAACTTTCAAAGCGTAATATGCCTTTTGCGGTGAATTTGTCCATATTTGCTTGCTGCTCTATATGTTTTGCATCTTCTGGGTTTTCTTGTTTATATTTATCAATATATGCTGAAAATAAATCTTGTAAGTGGTCGCGGCGTGATTTCATTATGTCTATAATATCTTCTGCTGTATATTCACGGTCATAGCAAAAATTAACCGGCCCATCTTTGCTAAGTTTAAACCATTTTTTTGTAGTTCCTTCAATTGCTTCATCAGAAATGCAGGCAATGCTATATATGCCATACATAAAGCCTTTGGAAAAGCTAGCATCTCCGCTTTCCATTATATCCATTTGTTGGGAATTTTTTTCTATTAATTTTTCAAATGGCAGGCGTCGAGGCATTGTTCCAGAGCCGATCATTTCACATTCTTTAGAGAATTTTGCCACCTCTTTTGGTATGTCTCCTTTATTGTTTTTTGAAGTTTCTTCAAAGTCATCCTCTATTAAGCTTTCTGTCTCATCATCATAATATGATATTGAAATATCTGGCATAGCCAATATTCTTGGATCAAAGGAGTTTGGGTGTGTTGCGGGAATTTTTGCTTCACGATTAGCACTTTGGAAGCTATCTGACTTATGTTTTCCACCAAAGCCGGCAAATAAGCAATTACCAAAATCAACCATTGCTGCCTCTATTTCTATATGATTATTAAAATGCATAATAGTTACACCGCAATTTTCCAGATCAAAATTAAGCAAATCCCAATTTCCTAGCCAGATTGAAATAGCATGTAGCCTATCAAATTGATCAGTAAATTCTGTCGGGAGCATTAAAAATAATTCTGTCAAGTTGTCCCGGTTGATCATTTTTCTTTCTGCAGGGTTCATGTTTTTATTATCACTATTTACGAACTTTTTATGTGCTTTGTATTTTTCAACAAATTCTGCTTTTTTTTCAGATTCTTCAAAGATTATTTCTTTTGCTTGATCTATGTAATCTATTAGGGTTGATATATCTCTATATCCTTTTAATCTTTTAGAATTTACAAAGAATGGGTGGGATGTTTTTTCTTTGTCTTTACGATTTAATGTTGCTTTTTTAAGTGTTTCATTGCTACGTTCAAAATATTCTCCAAATAATGTTTCTGGAACAGTAATTCCAGTTAGAGATGCAAATTTTGCCGCTAAAATTTCTAGAGCAGTCCATTCGTTGCTATGAGTATTTTTAACAAAGGAAGATTTACTGCCTCCTTTTATATGATGTGAGTCGCCATTTAAAATATAAATTTGTTTAGCCTTAGCCCCTTTTGTATCTGTATTTAGTATATGGCTTTCGGATGCTGTAATACATATTTCTTTTGGAAGAGAAGGTTTGAGTTCTTGTTTTTTTGACTTTTGCAGCGTAATTTTTGACATATACCTCTACCTGTTACATTCTATCTAATACTCCTTGCAAAATGTAGCTGGCAGCCAGTTTATCGTCAACGCTCTGGCGTTTTTTACGGGTCATATCAGTTTGCATTAACACTCTTGTTACGGCGGCTGTTGACATACGCTCATCTTGCAAGAAGATAGCTATATATGTCTTTTTTTGCAGTTTCTTTACAAAATCACGTATTATCTGACAATTTTGACTTTCAGTGCCATCAAGTTCTAATGGCAGGCCTATTACTATGCCCGATAAATTGCGCTCTTTTATAAGGCGATTTATATATCCTAAATCTTTATTTATATTTTGGCGATTATATGTTTCAAAGGGAGTTGAGATCATGCCGCCTTCATCGCTAAAGGCTATTCCTATACGCGCCTGGCCGAAATCTATTCCCATAAGGCGTTTATTTTGCCCGATATTTTCTTTAAAATCTTCTAACTGTTCAAAAAGCATAATCTATACTTGCCTTTGTGTGATTTATTGTTAATTTGTCGGTACAGTATAGATATAGGGAATCAACATGTCACTAAGTGAAAAAGAAGTTCGTAAAATAGCCAGGCTTTCGCGCATAAAATTAAGCGATGAAGAAATCACCAGGTTTCAAGGTGAGCTTTCGGGTGTAATAGATTGGGTTGAATTACTGCAGGAGGTAAATACAGATAACGTGCCGCGTATGACCTCGGTTACAGATTCAAGCCAGCCATTGCGCGAGGATAAAGTTAATGATGGCGGTATTCAGGATCAGGTTCTGGCAAATTCTCCTAAAAGTTCCTATGGGTGCTTTGTAGTTCCTAAGGTTGTTGAATAAATTCCTGAAATAAAAGGGAAAAACAAAATGAAACAAACGAGTATAGAAAATATGAGTGAAACAAGAAGTCTGACAATAAGGCAAATATTAGATGGCCTTGCGGCTAAAAAATTTAGTTCAGTTGAGCTAACACAGGATTATTTAAAAGAAATACAGGCTCAAAAGGATTTAAATGCCTTTGTAACGGTTACTTCTGACCTTGCCCTTGATATGGCAGCAAAGTCCGATAAAAAGCGTGCCGGTGGCGATATAGGCCTACTTGAGGGCGTTCCTCTTGCTATTAAAGATATTTTTTGTAACAAAGGTGTTTTAACCACTGCTTGCTCAAATATTTTGAGCGGTTTTACTCCAACATATGAATCTACGGTAACTGCAAATTTATTTGCTCAAGGCGCGGTTATGCTTGGTAAAACCAACATGGATGAGTTTGCTATGGGTTCTGCTAACTCTAATAGTTTTTATGGGCAGGCAAAAAATCCATATAAGCGCAAAGATGGCACAGAAGTGGTTCCTGGTGGTTCCTCTGGTGGTTCTGCGGCTGCTGTTGCAGCAAAATTATGTGCAGGCTCCCTTGGAACTGATACGGGTGGTTCTGTGCGTCAGCCAGCTTCATTTACCGGAACTGTTGGGGTTAAGCCAACATATGGCCGTTGCTCGCGCTGGGGTATTATTGCATTTGCAAGCTCTTTGGATCAGGCTGGAGCATTTGCGCATAATGTTGAGGATGCTGCATTAATTCTTGAGTCTATTTGTGGATATGATGCAAAAGATTCTACGTCAGCAAATATTGAAAATCCTAAATTTAGTGATGCAATAGGTAGTGATGTTAAGGGGATGAAAATAGGCATTCCTAAAGAATATCATAAAGATGGAATGTCAAAAGAAATAGAAGATTTATGGCAGCAAGGGCGCAAATGGCTAGAAGAAGCTGGTGCTCAGATTGTTGATATATCTCTTCCTCATACAAAATACGCACTTCCTACTTATTATATCATCGCTCCTGCTGAGGCTTCTTCGAATTTGGCGCGTTATGATGGGGTGCGTTATGGTTTGCGTGTTCAGCCTGAAGGTTGTTCACTTGATGAGATGTATGAATTAACTCGTCAGGAAGGTTTTGGCGATGAGGTTAAGCGTCGTATTATGATGGGAACTTATGTTCTGTCGGCTGGCTATTATGATGCTTACTATAAAAAGGCTCAGAGCGTTCGTACATTAATAGCGCGCGACTTTAGTGAAGCATTTAAAAATGTTGATGCAATATTAACTCCAACTGCACCAACTGCTGCTTTTGCTGCCGGTGAAAAGATGGATCCTGTGACTACATATTTAAATGATATATTCACAGTTCCTGCAAGCTTGGCTGGTTTGCCTGGTATTTCTGTTCCTGCGGGCATTTCTTCAGATGGATTACCTTTGGGATTGCAGATAATAGGCAAGGCATTTGACGAAGTTACAATGTTTAAAGTTGCAGATAAAATAGAAAAATCAGCAGGCTTTAGCTGTAACCCGTAGGTTTTGCACTCTGCTGGATGTTTTCGCCACCCAAAGGATGACGAATGCCAGCTTTGTGATGGAAATAAAAAGGAAAAAATATGACATATATAATAAAAGGTAATACAGGCGATTGGGAAGTTGTTATAGGCCTGGAGGTACATGCGCAGATTACATCTAACTCGAAATTATTTTCTGGTTCCTCTACCGAATTTGGCGCTGAGGCTAACAGTCAGGTTTCGCTTGTTGATGCTGCTATGCCTGGAATGCTTCCGGTTTTAAATGAATATTGTGTTGAGCAGGCTGTGCGTACAGGGCTGGGAATAAAGGCTAAAATCAACAAACATTCCATATTTGATAGAAAAAATTATTTTTATGCAGACTTGCCGCAATCATATCAGATTTCACAATTTTCTGACCCGATAGTTGGTGAGGGAACATTAATTCTTGATATGAAAGATGGAAGCTCCAGAACTGTTGGAATTGAGCGCATTCATATGGAGCAGGATGCTGGTAAATCTATGCATGATCAGTCACCTGACAGCTCTTTTATTGATTTAAATCGCTCTGGCATTGCATTGATGGAGATAGTTTCAAAGCCTGATATGCGCTCACCTGAAGAGGCTGCGGAATATATGCGTAAATTGCGCTCTATTGTGCGTTATTTGGGTACTTGCGATGGCGATATGGAAAAGGGTTCAATGCGTTGTGATGCTAATATTTCTGTGCGCCCTGTTGGTAGTGATGAGCTGCGCACGCGTTGTGAGATTAAGAATCTTAACTCTATGAAATTCCTGCAGCAGGCAATAATTTTTGAGGCCAATCGTCATGTTGAAATATATGAAACTGGCGGCACTATAGATCAGGAAACTCGCCTTTTTGATAGCAATAATGGCGAAACCCGCACTATGCGTTCAAAGGAAGATGCTCATGATTATCGCTATTTTCCTGATCCTGACTTATTGCCATTGGTTTTAAGCGATGAATATATTGATAATATACGCTCCAGCCTTCCAGAGTTACCTGATGAAAAGAAGGAGCGTTATATCATCCATATGGGGCTGCCGGCATATGATGCCAGTGTTTTAGTTGCAGATAAAACAACTGCTCAATATTTTGAGACTGTAGCTGATGGTCAGGATCCTAAGATGGCTGCCAACTGGGTTATGGGTGAATTATTTGGGCGTTTGAATAAGGCTGGTAAATCAATTGAAGAGTCGCCAGTTAAGGCGGAGCAGCTAAGCGGCCTTCTTGGTTTGATAAAGGATGATACTATTTCTGGTAAAATTGCTAAGCAGGTTTTTGATGATATGTTTGAAACTGGTGATGATGCTGATAAAATAGTTGAGAAAAAAGGCTTAAAACAGGTTACTGATACAGGCGCTATTGAAAAAATCATTGATGAAGTTATAGCTGCAAATGAAGATAAGGTTGAACAATATCGTGGTGGAAAAGATAAATTATTTGGTTTCTTTGTAGGCCAGGTGATGAAAATTTCTCAAGGTAAGGCTAATCCAAAGGCAGTTAACGACTTGTTGAAGAAAAAGCTGGGATAGTAAAAACTATTGTTATTCCCGTGAAGGGAGTAACACTCTCTTAAGTTCCTTCTCCCTTGGGGAGAAGGTTAGGATGAGGGTTCTTTACTGTCATTTCATTATGGCAAATTATTGGCCCTCACCAGATTTCTAATAAGTTTTCCTCATTGTAAAACTTAAGAAATCTTGCCTCTCCCACGAGGGAGAGGATTATTATTACATGGCAATCAAAAGGAAATCTAAATGCAGAAGCATATATTCATATTTGGCCTTGGCTATACGGCAACCCATCTTGCAAAGCGCCTGCTTGATGATGGCTGGCGCGTCAGTGGTACATGCAGGTCAGAAGAAAAAAGCGAATCATTAAGGCCTTTGGGCATTACTCCGTATATTTTTGATATTGATTTGCCATTGCAAAATCCGTGGGATCTGTCGAGCGTTACGCATATATTAATATCTATTCCCCCCGATGAAAAAGAAGGCGATATTGTTTATAAATATCATCTTGAAGATTTAAAGAATCTGCCAGATTTGCAGTGGGTAGGATATTTATCAACGACAGGTGTATATGGTGACCATAATGGTCAATGGGTAGATGAAAAGTCGCAGCTAAGGCCAAATAATGATCGCCTTAAGCGCAGGGTGGAGGCTGAAGAGGATTGGAGCAATAGTTCACTGCCGGTGAATATATTCCGTTTATCAGGCATTTATGGGCCAAATCGTAGTGCGATAGATAATTTAAAGGCTGGAACTGCAAGAAGAATTAGCAAACCGGGTCAATTTTTCTCGCGGATTCATGTTGATGATATAGCAACTACTTTAATTGCTTCGATGAATAATATAGGAATTATTGATATATATAATGTTGCAGATGATATGCCTGCAGCGCAGGAGGAAGTGGTTTTCTATGCTGCAAATTTACTTGATGTTAAGGCGCCTGATTTGGTAGATTTTGAAGATGCTAATTTATCGCCCATGGCGCGCAGTTTTTATATGGGTAACCGTCGCGTTTCCAATAAGAAAATTAAGGATGAGCTGGGTGTAGAGCTAAAATACCCAAGCTATAAAGAAGGGCTGCAAAGTTGTATTGTCTGATAGATTTTTTAAGAACCAAAAATCTTCTCAAATTCTGATTTTAATACAGCGTCAACTTCTTCAAAACTTGCAGTTACGCCCTGTTTTTGCATTGATGTAACTCCATATTCTGATATTCCGCATGGTACTATCCCACCAAAATGTGATAAATCTGGTGATATATTGATTGCTATGCCGTGAAAAGTCACCCAGCGCCGGACTCTTATGCCAAGGGCTGCTATTTTTGACTCTGAAACGCCATCTTCTACCCATATGCCAATTCTGCCCTGCCTGCGTTGACCATCTATGTCAAAATGGGCTAATATATTAATTATCCATTGCTCGAGATTGCATACATATTTGCGTATATCCATAGCTTTGCGTTCTTTGAGGTTTAGCATTACATATACTACCCTTTGGCCGGGGCCATGATATGTAAACTCCCCTCCTCTGCCTGTTTCATAGACAGGAAAGCGGGTTTTATCTATCAAGTCATCCTGTTTTGCACTTGTTCCAGCTGTATATAGTGGCGGATGCTCTACCATCCATACGCATTCATCTGCTTTGCCTTCATATATCTCTCTTACCCTTTCTTCCATAAAGCCTATTGCTTGTGTGTAGGGAACTAATTTGCTGCTATTTTTCCACTCTATCGTCATTTACTGCTTGATCCTTAGCATTAAAGTTGTTACTAAAGCGACGACCTACCTATTACATTATATTTTTTGTAATGTAAATATGTGCGGCCGTGGCGGAACTGGTAGACGCGCAGCGTTGAGGTCGCTGTGGGCTATTTTGCCCGTGGAAGTTCGAGTCTTCTCGGCCGCACCATCCTACGCCCTTACGGGCTTCGGATAGCTCACGTCAGTAATCAAAATAGCTATTGTATAATGTTTTGTATTTTTGAAGTAGGGTAATAGTAAACATTTTTTCCACTACGTACTTTAATAAGAAAACCTTCTGTTATAAGTTTTTTTAGATCGGAAATGGCCGTTACGTTGCCTATATCACTATTATCGGCGTGATAGGCTTTTACGGTGGTATAACGCTGTTCGTCTTTGGCTAAATACTGCAAAAGCTTTAATTGACGTAGATTAAAATTATATCCGCTTTGTATAATCTTTACTGCCTGCTTATTTTCAGATATTTTTTCTTTTAGATATTTTTGAAATTGTTGCCTTGCAAGTTTTAACTTGGTCATATTGTAATGGATAAAATAATTTAAGTCATAATGATCCTGTTCTGAATAAATATACGCCATAGCATATTGCTTTGGGGACTTAATAATGCACTCCGAAAGTGAAAGATAAGCAAATGCCCAATATCCTTTTTTTAGCATATACCAGTAGAATAAAATTCTTGCTAGTCGGCCATTACCATCTTCAAAAGGATGTAGCAATCCAACCCAGAAATGTAGCATTATTGCTTTGGTGAGTGGATGAATAAACACATTGTTATCATGGTCATTGGCAAATCTAATAAGCTTTGACAGTTCTTCTTCTACAAACTCGCGGTCAGGAGTTACATATGCTACCGTTTTTTCGTCCCACGGCATGATTTTAAGTCTATTGCCATTCTCATCAAACGTTTCACGCAGGCTGCCTTCCAAATTGGCATCCCTCAATGTACCCTTTGTAACTTCTCGATGTAAGTCTTTAAGTATGTTTATTGAAAGTGGTTCATTTTTTAGCTCCTCCTCAATTATTCTCATTGCTTTATGGTTATTTACGATCATTTGCTCGTCTTTAGTGCGCGGCTTTCTTCCTTCTTTGAGCATTTTTCGTGCGACCTCACGCGAGGTGTTTGCTCCTTCGAGTTTTGAGGAAGCTATCGATTCCTCAATTAAATTTCTGCGTATGATTTGCCTGCGATCTCCCTGACTAAAATCTGGAACACCTATAAAGTTTCCACCTAACTCAAGATCTACTTCGTGTAAAAATTGAACATGACTGCGTGGATTAAATGTGTAAAAATTTCCACTCTGGTCTCGAATAGGAGTTTGTGTGAAGCTAAAACGTCTTTGTAGGGCTACTAAATACCACACATGTTCTTTATTTCCAGGCACCCAGGATTTTAGTCTAAATTCTTGCCATGGTAGATATAGTTCCTGTGCTTTTTTGATAGCATTTTGTACCTCTTCGTCCGCTAAAAGCTTTTCCAGATCTATATCCTCACTTGGAAGAGACATATTTTTAATATTTTGTATTTTATATATTTCTTCTGGCATTTCGATGTCCATAGGTTCAATATTAAACTTAATTGAACCTATATTATAGTAATGATATGATAGGTTCAATATTAAACTTAATTGAATCTATGTATACTCATTAATTTTTGTCTGTATAGATTTGAAAAGTAGATCTGGCATCTGAATTATAAAAGTCTAAACTCCTTACAGGTTCTGATAACGTTGCCTAGATAGCACCATCCTACGCCGTAGGATGCCTACAAAGCCGTAAGTCGTACATAGCTTGGCGAAGTGCGATTATAGGCGAATGAGGGCTGCAATAATTAGGCGTATTACTATAGGTTATAGTTTACGGCAACAGGATGTTCTTCCACTGATATAATTCTGCCAGTTTTCATTGCTTGATGTAATTGGTTTAGGATTATTAGTTTTATCTACTACATCTTTACTAGTTGCAACCATTAAGGCGGTATCGCCATCACTATCAGTTAGATTAACATCAGCCTTTGCTTCTATTAATGCTTTGACTGTTTCTGTATAGCCATTCTGGCAAGCAATAATTAAGGCGATATTGCCGTAATTATCAGCTAGATTAACATCGGCCCCTGCTTTTATTAATGCTTTGGCTATTTCTGTATTTCCATTATTGCAAGCAGCTATTAGGGCTGTTGTATTTACTCCTTTTCCTTGATTTATTATATTTGTTGAAGACAATAGATAGTCTTTGTTCTCTTGCGTAACAAAATCACTAAGTAAATATTTACAAACTTCACCATAATTAAACATCGCAGAATAAGCGATAAGGCTCTTTAGAAGCTCATCGCTCAAAGCAAGCTCGTGTGCTTTATTAATTTAAGAATATCTATAATTTCAGGATGATGAATGAAGGATTGAGCACTATTTGCACCTAATTGAATTACATCTTCTGTATTAGCACAGATTCTCTTATTAATAGCTTCACAAGTTGCGGTATTTTCAATAAGGTCACTAAGAGAAATTGTCTCTGGATTATATAAACAAGCTAATGTGCCTTGCTCCTCTTTGAATATATCATATCTCTTACGGATATCAACTAGCTTAAATTTATGCTGTTCAGGAAGATCTTCTTCTAATGAGTCTATAAGGTTTCTTTCCTCAAGTGCTTTAAATAATTCTAGAAAACGAACTTTACTGCCGCCTCTAAATCTATTGCTCATAACCCAAAGAGCTTCTATAACAATAAATCTATCATTAATGTTATCAGACTGAGCCAGGTTTATTAAACTATTTTGCCCTTCTTCTTTAAATAAAATCCTAAACTCCGAAATAGAATCTATATCTTCTTTTGTACTGCTCATATAATAACACAAATTAATATTTTAAAATTATAATTAAACACACATTAATTACATTTATGATTTTTTATAGCACTTTAAGCCTCTGTGCAAAGTCGTTTTTAGCCTATAATATTAGCTTTTTTTGCATGACCGAAACCTTCGAGGAGGCATGTCCTGATAAGATGGTTGCTTTTTATAAGGATATTAGCTTTTAGATAATGACGGGGGTAAAAACCCCCATCATATTTTATATATTAACTTCTTCTACCTTTATCTGCGCCACTATTTTTTGATTGTTCTTGTTTTTGAAGTTTTTCAACTTGAGATTCTTCCTCGCGTGGCGCAACAGTAGAAATCACGGTTGCAAAGGCCGCGACTGCTGTTACAGCAACAGCGGTTTGAGTAGGTGCTCTAGTCGCACTTATAGCAAAAACGCCGGCTCCTACTGCGCCCGCCCCTGCAACTAAGGCTGCGCCTGAGAGTGCTGTTGCATTTTTTTCTAAGTCAGATCTTTGAACGCCATCTCTTTCTTCAGCATTCTCAACTGCTTTTTCTGCAATTTTTTTCCCAGCGTAACCTCCTGCGACTGCTCCTGCGAAAACGCTTCCATTCCAGAAAAGCTCCTCTTTTTCTCCTTCTGTCACAACTTCATTTGATAAAATTTTTTTGACTGTGGTTCTAGAAGCAATTTTCCTAGCTGTTTCAACTAATAATTTACCAGAAGACATATTTTATTCCTTTTTAAAAAATTGATATAATATTATGCTCAAAATCACCTATTAAAGAGATGTTGATCACAATTTACTCTACTTCTTAAACAAGAAATATTGCAGTTATATTACATTCATAGGTTTATTTTTATATGTTACAAATCCAATATAGTTTCAAAGCCGCCTCAGGAGGCGATTCCATACGTGGAAATCCGAGTCCTTGCTCATAAAAAGAGATTGATTTTTTTAAATCATTAACACCAAGCGTAATCATGCTAATTCTTGGCTTCATTTATGTTTTCCTTTTATGTAAAGATAGCCTGATAAAATTATTTCTTATCTTGGCCTATAGTAAACACGCTGGCATTTTTGCCTTTATATACACGCTTCCAGTTGTTTTTTAGCTGTCCCGATTCATAAAATTTTGTGATTGGTGACATGTTAGAAAATACAGCTGCCTGAATATTATATTTTTCAATTATTTTTAGCCAGTCTTCATCCAAAGTGAAGATATTTATAGTCTCTTCTATTACTTCTTTTGGATATGCAGTGGACGCCCTTCCATCGATAAATACAGGTAGGTTGCCATCTGAATAATATATGATTATTCCGCCATAATCGTAATCATTTAATATGCGCTTATCAAAAAGATTAGCCTGCATATAGTTTATAGTTGCAACTTCTATTGTATCTGGATTTGTAACGCGGCTTTTTCCTGCAATATACTGCCTGATTGGGGCTGTGCTCATTAATATCAGGCATATTGAAGCAAAAGTGAAAATTTTAAGACGTAAGATTTTATCAGATAAATCTGGTAGTGGGCGCGGCTTACCCATATCTTTGAGGCATATTGCTAAATATGGAGCCGATAATAGCATAGCTGTTGGAAAATGGCGCTTTGAATATAAAGATACAAACAGCCAAGAATAGGCGATAATTTTTTCGGCTAAAGGAATATCTTTGCGATTTAGGCCTGATACCAATAAAAACACACTTACAAATAAAGTTACGCCTAAATTTGAAGAAAATGTAAATGGTGACCATTCATTGATATATGGCTCTATAGTGCCCTGTAAGGTGCGATATGTAGCCTCATAGATATATATGCCATAAGGATTAATAATCGTTGCTAAGGCGCATAATAGCGATATTAAAATGAGCCAGAACAGCCATTTTGTATTTTTATTTAAATATGCTTCAATAATATATGCGCCGATAATTACAAACCCGCCTAAAAAACTCCCATGAGTATTGACCCATGGAACCATCAGAATAGGCAGCCATAATAATATTTTTAAGTTATTGCGGCTTTTATGTAATATTGCGTGATATGCTATTATTATAAACAGGCTGGGAATATAAGCTCTGGCTGATACAAAATCTTTTAGTCCCAGTAAAACTATAAATAAAACCACAACTACAACTTCTTTGGTAATTTCTTTGCGATGTAACAAATTATTGCATAAAAGTGCCAGCAATAGAGAAAATAAGCAGCACACAACAAAAAATAGGCCATCAGAGCCAATCGATTTATTGATGTAATATATCGCAATATCCCAAAGCCATGCGATGTTATACCAATAATAGCCATTAGCGCTATATGACCATGAGTCAGTAGTTGGAATATGCCCGCTATTAACAATCTGTTTGCCTGCCATTAAATGCCAGCCAACGTCAGGAAATGAAAATAAAGGTAATGCCTGAAAATAGTAAAATATCAAAGCAATGATAAATGTCATGCTGATAAATGGGTTTGGCAGATATTGAAATTCTCTATTTCTCATTATCAAAACCAACCTGTTCTTCTATTACATATATGGGGCGATGCTTTGTTTCCTTATATATACGTCCCACATATTCGCCAATAACACCAAGCCCTATTAGCTGTATGCCGCCTATAAATAATACTGCAGTCATGATTGAAGCATATCCTGGTACATCAATGCCAAAAACTAATGTTCTTGCGACCAATATGCTTGCATATATAAGGGCTATTGCAGAGATTATTGTTCCTATATATGTCCATATTTTCAATGGTAAGGTGCTAAACGAGATAATTCCATCAAGGGCAAATTGCCATAATTTCCAATAATTCCATGAACTATTGCCTTTATGGCGCTGCGGACGCTCATATTCTATAGTTGCGCTATCAAAGCCGGGCCACGCAAAAATACCCTTCATAAAGCGTGTTCTTTCAGGCATTTTGTTGATTACGTCAATTACTTTGCGGTCGATAAGTCTGAAATCGCCAACATTGCTAGGTATTTTAACCGATGCTATTCCACTGATGAATTTATAAAAACAATCGGCGCTGCTTCTTTTTAACCAGCTTTCCTGATTGCGTGATTTGCGTTTTGCATTTACTACCTTAAAGCCTTCCTGCCATTTTTTTACCAATTCTATTATTATGTCAGGAGGATCCTGCAAATCTGTATCAATTGGTATCGCAGCATCGCCATTTGCATATTTTAAGCCTGCAGTTAAGGCTGCTTCCTTGCCAAAATTACGCGAAAAGCTGATAATTTTAATTTTAGAGTTTTTTTTTCGGAAAGTATGCAATAACTCCAGACTATTGTCGGTACTTGAGTCATTAATGCAGATAATTTCCCAATCAAGATTTGTGGCCTTTAGCTTTTCTATTACATTGTCAAAAAATGCCTCAAGATTTTCTGCCTCGTTATATATTGGAGCTATAATTGACAGTAATTTCTTTTTCTTGGCACTAGTCTTGGTCTTAGACATATAATTTGCTCGCATCAATGGCCATTATGTAGCCTTTTGAGCCAAAACCACAAATTACACCTTGGGCTATATCTGATATATAAGAAATTTGCCTGAATTCCTCACGCTTATATATATTTGACATATGCAGCTCTATAACTGGCAGTCCGCATGCCAAAAGCGCATCGCGTATAGCAATGGATGTGTGAGTATATGCTCCGGCATTTATAATTATAGAGCGAAAATTTTCCGATGCAGTTTGTATCCACTCAACTAATTCGCCCTCATGGTTGCTTTGGCGGAAATCTATTTTTGTTTTTAAAGATTTTGCGTGAATGTTACATAATTTCTCAATATCGCTTAAAGTTTCAGAGCCATATATCTCCGGCTCACGCTTTCCTAGCATGTTAAGATTTGGACCATTAAGGATTAGTACGTCTTTACCCATTGAATGCCTCGATTAAATTGTATATACATACCCACAGGAATTTATAACATGACATTATTTTAAAGTAAAAGAATGAAATTAATCATAAATGCACAAGAGCATATTGTAGATGATGGAATCACGCTTTTGCAGCTTGTAGAAAATCTTAAAATTGACACTCGCAAAGTTGCAATAGAGCGTAATTTGCAGATAGTTCCATGCTCGACATATAGTCAGGTAAAGTTAGAAGATTCCGATAAGTTAGAAATAGTAGAATTTGTAGGTGGTGGTTGATATGACTAAAGATGATAAGCTGGTTATTGCTGGTAAAGAATATAATTCAAGATTGCTGGTTGGAACAGGAAAATATGAAAGTTTGGAGCAAACTCAGAAAGCTATAGAGGCAAGCGGAGCTGAGATTGTAACCGTTGCTGTGCGCAGGGCATTGATAAATGAGGCGGGGAAGTCTTTGCAGGATTATTTATCTCCAGAAGAATATACATATCTGCCAAATACTGCTGGTTGCTATAGCACTGATGAGGCTGTGCGTACTTTGCGCTTAGCGCGCGAAGCAAGCGGCAAAAAACTTGTAAAACTAGAAGTTTTGGGGGATAAAAAAACTTTATATCCAAATATGTCTGAAACAATAGATGCCGCTAAAATCCTTGTTAAAGAAGGGTTTGATATAATGGTATATTGTTCAGATGATCCAATATTTGCCAAGCAGTTGGAGGAGATTGGCTGCGTTGCTATAATGCCATTAGCCGCGCCAATTGGTTCTGGTTTAGGCATACAAAATCCGCTTAACATCCAGATTATAGTTGAAAATGCTAATGTTCCGGTTTTAGTTGATGCTGGCGTTGGAACGGCATCTGATGTGGCTATGGCAATGGAATTGGGCTGCGATGGTGTTTTGTTAAATACTGCAATTGCTAAGGCAAAAGATCCTATAGCTATGGCGCGTGCTATGAAATTAGGTGTAGAGGCTGGTCGTTTGGCATATTTGGCCGGTAGGATGGAAAAGCAGAGTTATGCTTCGCCATCTTCTCCTACTATTGGTATGGTTGGCTCTTAAGGGCGTGTAATGACGAATAAAAGAAATTTATTATCAGCAGATCAATATTTCTGGCTATTTGCGCTTGTGATATTGTCTTTGCGTATGGGCTTGCTTTATAACTCGCCATTTGATTTATTTTATGATGAAGCCCAATATTGGGGATGGTCGAAATCATTTGAATTTGGCTATTATTCCAAGCCGCCAGTTGTTGCGTGGATGATTGGCTTAACAACAGGAATTTGCAGCGATGAGACTTGGTGTGTGCGTTTAAGCTCTCCGATTTTGCACATAATAACCTCATGGGCGATATTTTCTCTTACAAAGCTGGTATTTGAGGAGAAAATTGCGCTTTTATCTTCTGTTACTTATCTAACTCTGCCGGCAGTTACTATTTCATCAATGTTTGTTTCAACCGATCCAGCTCTTTTATGTTTCTGGGCTTTGAGTTTATGGGCGTTTATTGCGGCATTAAAAGATGATAAATGGCGATATTGGATATTGGCCGGTATATTTTCCGGGTTAGGCATGATGAGCAAATATAACATGCTTATATTCTTAGTTTCAGTATGTTCTTTCTGCTTTTTTATTCCTCAATATCGTAAAGTTTTTATCAGCAAGAAATTTTGGTCTGCAATATTAATAGCGGCTGTGATATTTGTACCTAATATCTGGTGGAATTGGCAGAATGATTTTGCCAGCTTTTTGCATACTCAAGATAATGCAAAAGGCGAAGGTATGTCAATTTCCTTGCCCAATATGCTTGAATTTATAGCCAGCCAGAATGGTGTTTTTGGCCCAATATTATTTATATCATTACTGATAATATTATTTCTTACAGCTACAAGGCGCATTCAGCTTGATAAGGCTCAGAAAATGTTATTATGCTTTTTTCTGCCGATGTTTTTGCTAATCACATCTATCAGCCTTACCTCAAGAGCGCATGCAAACTGGGCAGCTCCTGCTTATATATCTGCTGTTATATTGGTTGTTTCGGTTTTATATAATTCAAAATTTTGTAAATTAATTTATGTGTCGCTGATATTGCATCTATTGATATTGGCAATAATTTCAGCATTTTATCCATTAATTGACTCGCTGGGGCTGAAATTATATGGCAGAAAGACTCAGATATCTGAAAATATAATTAAAGATCCATTTCGTCGTCTTATGGGCTGGGAGCAATTAGGTCAGAAGGTTAGCCAGATTAAAGCTCAATATCCTGAGGCTGGCATTTTAACATATACCCGCAAAACTCACGCTGAATTGTTATATTATGTTCGCCCACATCCACAAATTATTGTTAAATGGAATCCACAAGAGCGTCTTACTGACCATTATGATATGACAGGCAATTTGAATGAATATGAGGGTAAGGACTTCCTTTTTGTAACCCAATATGATTTGGATGTGTTAAAAGATATTCCGCTATATTTTCAATCTTCACGCCTTATTGATGAGGTGGTGGTAGATTTATATCCTGATTTTAAGCGTCATTATTATATATTTATGCTCAAAGGATTTAGGGGATATGGCACTAAATAAGCAGATATTATTTCTTGTTATTGCAACATTGGTGGCAATTTTATTTGTTCTTTTTCCACAAATTGATTTGTTTATATCGGGTCTTTTTTATAGTCAGGAAAGAGGCTTTTACTTAAATAGACACCCCATATTTACCGCTATTCATGATTTGACGCGCATAATTGCTATATCTTTAGGGGTTATATATATTCTGGGTGCTGCCCTGCCCTATTTTACAAAAAAGCCATTATTTAATATTGAGCGTAAATATTATATTTATGCTTTTTTGGTGCTGACAATAGGTGCTGGTCTTATTGTAAATGGTGTTTTTAAAGAAAATTGGGGTCGCGCCCGCCCTTTACAGACAGAAAATTTTGGTGGCGATAAGATTTTTACTCCGGCTTTTATTATATCCGATCAATGTGAAGGGAATTGTTCATTTACTTCTGGCGATCCATCGGTTGGGTTTAGCTTATTTGCCTGGTGTTTTATATTAAGGCGTAAGTTTATTGCCTATGCTGCAAGTTTTGGACTTGGCACTATTTTAGGAGCAACTCGCGTGATACAGGGTGCTCACTTTTTTAGTGATGTAATATTTTCAGGCGTATTTTTGTATATTACCGCCTATATTTTATATAAGTTGCTATCGAAAATTTGTAATAAAGATATGGCTTGTTAAGCTCTTTTGAGCTGCTCTTTGCTTGCACCTATATTTTCAGGGCTTATTTTCCCTGGCTCTATGCCATAACGATTTGCAGCAGATGTTGATTGCTCTTTACCTTGCTGTAAATTTTTCTCAAATAACTCTACTAAGTTTTCAATTTTATAAGCTTTTGCATATTCCAAAGGCGTAATTCCTAAATCATTTGCCATGTCAACTGGTACGCCTTTTTCAATAAGCATCTCTGCAATTTTTAAAATATTTTTCTGCGCCTCGTCATATTTAATAACATCAGGGTTTTCAGCATATATAATAGCTGTGCCCACTAACCAATGCATTAATGTGGTGCCGGCTACACTCTTGCGCTCTGGTTCAAAATCTTTATCCAGTAAAATCAATTGCTGATCGACTAATTCAGGTTCTAGCATAATGACCGCCCAGGAAATAGCATTGTCATTAAAATAACCTGCAAATGAAGGGCTGGCTCCGTCATTTGAGCTATCAAATTCCTTTTGATCTTTTGATTTATCTGATAAAATATTTATAAGATCTGCATCTTTTAAGCCAACAGCGATAATCATTGAGCCATTTGAATCAAAAGGAGGGTAGCGTTTCATATGAGGGGCTTCCAGAATCATGTCCGCATATTTTTGCAAAACAGGAATTTCTTTAATATTTGCATCTTTAGAGTTTAATGCCGCAAAAACTTTATGGGCAGTTGCTGTATAACTGCCAATATCTTCGGAGTGATTCTTATAGTCATCTTGCGACTTTGCCATATTTCTGGCTACAATTTCTTTAATTAAATCCTCTTGAGTCGTGTCGGAGCTTTCTTCTGCTTGCTCTTTTATTTCTTCAAGGGAAATGGCCTTGCCATCTTCAACGCGTAATTGTGCCTGCAGGCTGGCAACAAATAATGACTCGTCCCTAATTCCTAATCCATATGACATAATGCGAGCATTAACAGGCGCGCCTTCCCCAACAAGAAACTCTATTTTTTCAGCACCTTCTGCGGTTTTATCATGAAAATTCATTTCAATTAGTTTGGCTTTTAGTATCTCATCTTCTGTAAAAGATGATGTATCATAATCATTTGGATCTATTGGCTGATTATTTCCATCGATCATATATTGAGGATCGTAGCCTGATAATTGTCTATTTAATTTTTCTATAGTATATTTTGTCAAAATTAAGCTCCCAGGCGTTGTAAAATTATATCCAGTTCAGACAGGTTATTAAAGAATACAGACACCCTTCCGCCCTCATCTGAGTCTTCAACATTTACCTTTAGCCCCAGATTATTACTTAGCGCAATCTCAAGAGCTATCAGATCTTCATCTTTTTCTGCATCAGCTTTGTTATTATTTGCTGATTTTTGCGGGCTTTTTTGAGTTTTTACAATCTTTGTTGTATTTTCTGCAGCAGGCTCTGAATCTTTTGCGGGTTTTTCTTTTGTTGAATATGTGCCATATTTTGCTGCAAACTTTTCTGCTTCTCTTACGCTTAAGCCTTTTTCAACAATCTCCAGAGCAATGTTAGAAGCATCTTCCTGATTTACTAATGCTCTTGCATGACCCATAGTCAATTTTCCCTCTTCAACCAAATTTTTAACATCTTTTGGTAGTTGAGTAAGGCGGAGCATGTTAGCTATATGGCTGCGGCTTTTTCCCAGACCTTTTGAAAGCTGGGCCTGAGTATATGAAAATTCACTTAAGAGACGCTGATAGCCCTCAGCTTCTTCAATAGGAGAAAGACTCTGGCGCTGAATATTTTCTATCAAAGCAACTTCCAGAGCTGTTTTGTCATCAAAGTCTTTAACTATTGCCGGGATTTCATCTTTTTTTAGAAGTTTGCAAGCGCGCCATCTGCGTTCACCTGCGATTATCTGATATTTGCCGTCTGCTTGTGGGCGAACTATTATTGGCTGTAATACCCCATTTTGCTTTATGGAATCGGCTAATTCTGCGAGCGCTTCATCATTAAAGTGGCTGCGAGGTTGGAACTCACCTGGAGTCAAATTAGTTACATCAAGATAAACGGCTTTAAGTCTGTTGTCATCATCTTTGACATCTTGATTTGCTACAACTTTATTTTTTTTATTACCAACTGCCTTTGGCGCGCTATTATCTATATCGCCTATTAAGGCTGAAAGACCTTTTCCTAAAACATTACCAGACATAATATTCTCCTTTTTTAAGCACTTTGCGTTTCGGCAGCACGTTCTTTTTCAAATTCTCTTTCTTTTTTGAGCATCTCTTTTGCCAGATGTATATATGCCAATGAACCAGTGCAGCGATGGTCATATATAATTGCTGGCTTTCCATGAGATGGAGCTTCAGATATACGGATATTTCTTGGAATTACAGTCTCGTAAACCACATCTTTAAAATACCCTCTTACATCATTTTCTACCTGTCTTGTAAGGCGATTTCGGTTGTCATACATAGTAAGAACAATGCCCTCTATAGAAAGGTTTGGGTTCAAATGTTTGCGGACCAATTCAACAGTTCTCAATAAATGACTCAAACCTTCCAGGGCATAAAACTCACATTGTAAAGGTATTATCAGAGAGTTTGATGCTACTAAAGCATTTAATGTTAGCAAGCCTAATGATGGCGGGCAGTCTATTATTATATAATCAAACTGATTGCTTATTTGAGATATTACCGATTTAAGCCTTTTTTCTCTATTTTCTAAAGATGCAAATTCAATATCCGCCGCCGATAAATCAACGGTAGATGGAATGACAAAGAGACTTGGCAGCTGAGTTTTTAATATTGCGCTTTCTATCAGGGCATTTTCTGACAAAACATCATATATAGTTATACTTCTCTTAGAAGCATCAATTCCAACGCCACTACTGGCATTGCCTTGCGGATCTAGATCTATTAAAAGAACTTTCTTTTTTATCGCCGACAAGGCAGCGGCAAGATTAACCGCCGTGGTTGTCTTTCCTACGCCGCCTTTTTGATTAGTTAGAGCGATGACTTTTGCATGATGATTTTCTGCTGACATTTACTTACCCACTATTTTAGAAATAGATAAAATATCTCCGACATCATTATTCTTATCTTTTATAATTTCATAGGTCAAGTCCCAAGAAGCAGATGCAGATTTTATTTCTTTAGTAATATTTTCTCCTTTTAAAAAAAGGCATTTACACCCTGGATGAAATAGCGGTTTTGCAAGATCAATTAATTTTGGCAAAGGAGCCAGAGCCCTTGCGGTTATTATGTCTGGGCGCAGATCTTTAATGTTTTCAATGCGATCATTAATGACTTTTATATTAGGAGAGATGGTTGCAGCTATATGCTGTAAGAACGCACATTTTCTTTGATCGCTTTCTATAAGAGTGGTTTTTATATTTGTCAAAATTGCAATTATAGCTCCAGGAAGCCCTGCTCCGCTTCCTAGGTCTACTATTAATTTTGTGTTATCTGGTATTAGAGTAACTAAGCGAGCGCTGTCTAATATGTGGCGTTCCCAGATATTATTTTCCGTCGATGGGCTAATTAAATTTATGCGCTTATTCCACTTTAATAACTCCTGACAATATTGATTTAGCTTCTCGGATGTTTCACGTGAAACATTGTAATGTTCAGGTAAGATATTTTTCATGGAATCCTTCCTTCGAAAATGTGGTTATATTTTAGGCCGCGTCTTTTTTAGATGAAGATTCGCTCTTTCTTATATAAACTAAAATCGCAGCAATGGCTGCCGGAGTAATTCCCGGAATTCTGCCAGCTGCTCCTAAAGTGACGGGTCTCGCCTGTGATAACTTTGCCCTCACTTCATTAGATAGGCTGATTGCTGTAGAGTTATAATCAATATCGCTAGGTATTTTTATTGACTCATCTTTTTTAAATGAGTCAATTTCTGTCTTCTGTTTTTCTAAAAATGACTTATATAATTGATTAATTTCAATCTGTTGGCTGACCTCTTTATCAATCGAGTTGATATCAGGCCATATTTTTTCTAAACTTGTAAAATTCACTTCATCATAAGATAATAAATCCAGAGCTGTTCTTTTTACTCCATCTTGAGACATTTTTATTCCAAGCTTATTTGCCTGTGAAGGTATTAATGAATATCTCTGTAATTTTTCTTTCCATGAATTAATAGAATCCTTTTTTTGAAGTACTTTTTCTAGGCGCTCATCACTTACTATTCCAAATTCTGCTCCCCTTTCAGTTAGTCTTAGGTCAGCATTGTCAGCACGCAAAGAAAGTCTATATTCAGCTCTTGATGTAAACATACGATAAGGTTCGCTAGTTCCAAGTGTGATAAGATCATCAATCATTACGCCGATGTAAGAATCAGATCTCATTAAAATAAATGCTTCTTTATTAAGAGATTTTAAGGCGGCGTTTGCTCCTGCAACGAGACCTTGCCCGCCAGCTTCTTCATATCCGGTAGTCCCATTAATTTGCCCGGCAAGGAAAAGGCCAGATATTTTTTTTGTTTCCAAAGAGGGATATAATTCTCTTGGATCGACATAGTCATATTCAATAGCATATCCTGGTTTAATAATTTTTGCGTTTTCTAATCCAGGAATGCTTTTTATAAATTGCTCCTGAACTTCGGCAGGAAGAGATGTAGAAATTCCATTTGGATATACTAAATCACTATCCAAACCTTCTGGTTCAAGGAAAACCTGATGTGAAGGATTGTGAGGAAAGCGATTTATTTTATCTTCTATTGATGGACAATATCTTGGTCCGCTACTTTTTATATTTCCTGAATACATTGCGGATTTATGTATATTATCTTCAATTATTTTTTTTGTATCTGCAGATGTTTTTGTCATATAGCAAGATATTTGCTTTACATCTATTCTTTTATTTAAATATGAAAATGGGGTTGGGATTTCATCCCCTGCCTGCTCTTCAGTTTTGTCCCAGTTGATTGAGTTTCTATCTATTCGGGCGGGAGTTCCGGTTTTTAACCTTCCCATTTGTAGTCCAAGGCCATATAAAGTTTTAGATAATCCAATTGATGGCTGCTCCCCTACTCTTCCGGCTGGGGTCATTTGATCGCCAATATGTATAAGGCCGTTTAAGAAAGTTCCCGTTGTAAGGATTATATTTTTAGATTCAATTTTTTCTCCATCACTGGTTATGATTCCTGATACAGATTCTGAAGAAATAGCTATATCTTCAACTGACGCATATTTTACATCTAAATTTTCGTGATTATTAATCAAAGAAAACATGTTTTGCCGATAAAGTTTTCTGTCAGCTTGTGCACGAGGTCCCCAAACTGCGGGGCCTTTGCTGGAATTTAACATACGAAAATGAATGCCAGATTTATCTATCGCCTTGCCCATAAGGCCGCCAAGGGCATCGATTTCACGAACGATTGTGCCTTTTGCAACTCCGCCAATCGCTGGATTGCACGACATTTCTCCAATATTTTCTGGCTTTTTTGTAATAAGAAGAGTTTTTGCGCCAGCCCTAGCTGATGCTGATGCGGCCTCACAGCCTGCATGACCTGCTCCAATTACAATTACATCATATGAGTCCAAGATAATTCTCCCCTATTGTTTCACGTGAAACATTGGTGCCGCGTAATATACACAAAAATAATATATGTTGCAACATCATTACTTTCCAATGCAAAATTGTCCAAATATGTGGCCAAGCACCTCGTCTGTGTTGATGGCGCCAATAATTTTCCCTATCTCTGTTGATGCTCCTCTTAGATGTTCTGCTGACATTTCCGGAGGATCACTAAGGTCAGTATTATTAAGGTATTCCAGTGCCTTAGATGATAATTCTCTATGTCTGTTGCGAGTTACTAATGGTGACGACATATCATAAAAAATATCTTTTACTCGAGATTCAATCTCGTTGAGAAGCTTGTCTACGCCCTGCCCTGTTTTGACAGAAATATATATGGGATTTGCATCTTTTATAAAGCCTGTCTCTTTGATATCTTTTTTAATATCACATTTATTGATGACTATTATGGTTTTGTTATCAATTTCTTTTTTTATGGTGGCGGGAAATTCAAGGTTTTTTGAGCAGTCCAATATGGCAATTTTTAAGTCAGAGTTTTTTGATCTGTCCAAAGTCCTTGATATGCCTTGTATTTCAAGAATATCGCTACTATTTCTTATTCCGGCGGTATCTGATATTGTAACGGAAAAGCCACCTATATCCATCGGTACTTCTATTATGTCGCGAGTTGTGCCCTCTATATCTGAAACCATTGCCATATCTCTTTTAGATAAGTTATTTAAAAGAGAGGATTTGCCTACATTTGGTTCGCCTATGAGAGTTATATATATTCCATCACGAAGTTTCTCTCCTCTATTATTGTCATCAAGGTGGTTGCGGATATTAGTTTTTAAATTCTCAATCTGTAGATTAGTTTGCTCGATAATGTTTTGTGGAATTTCTTCATCTGGAAAATCTATATATGCTTCAACCAGTGATCTGATTTGTAGAATCTCCTGTCTCCATTGATTATATAGTTCAGAAAGTGATCCTTGCATTTGGCGTAACGCTAATTGCGCCTGTGATTTTGTTTCGGCGTTTATTAGATCAGACAGGCCTTCTGCTTCAACAAGGTTCATTTTTGAATTTTCAAAAGCCCGTTTAGAAAATTCCCCTGGCTCGGCCAGCCGGAAGTCTTTAATTTCACTTAATGCTTCAAGCAGAGAGTTTACAACCGCCCTACTCCCATGTGTATGAAATTCTACAACATCTTCGCCGGTAAAACTATTTGGTGAGGAAAAATAAATTATCAATGCGCTATCAATAAGTTCATTAGTTTTTGGATTAAATATGTCTCTTAGTGATGTATAGCGAGCTTTTGGCAGAGGTTTTTTACTTAATATTTCAACGCAATCTTTTGCCTTTTGTCCGGATACACGGATTACACAAACGCCAGATTTGGCAATTGCTGTTGCTGGGGCATAAATTGTTTCCATAAAGTGTCCTTGTTATTTTGCAGAAGGTTGATTACCATAACTGTCAAAAACTTACAATTTTATATACACAATAGTATAATAAAATGCTATACCTCGATTTTCTGGCATGTAGCATAATATATAGGAGTGTCATGGTTAAGAATGAGCAAGTAACTGACAAGGTTCTACAGGAAATTTTAAAGGGAGTAAAATCCCTGAATAACAATAAATTAGATAAAAATCTTGAAGTTTTTATCCGTAATTTATATGGAAGTCTTTCTGCAGAAGACTCAGAAAAATATGAAATTGATGAGCTTGCCTTTTCTGCCTTAGAAACTTTTAAGACCATTTCTGTAAGAAAAAAAGGTAAATCTCTGGTTAGGATTTATAATCTTGAGCAAAAAGATAGTCAGTGGAGTAATCAATATACTGTAATTGATATAGTAAATGATGATATGCCGTTTCTGGTGGACTCTGTAACCGAAGAGATAAACAGCAAGGGCTATGTTATTTCTCAATTATTGCATCCGGTTTTGATGGTTGCGCGCGATGATGCTGGAAAAATAGAATCAATAGAAAATAAAAATGGTGAAGGCTCTAAGAATATGGAGTCAATTATGCGCCTTCATATACCATATATATGGAACAAAAAGGATATAGATCAGCTGCATAAAGATATAGTTTATGTATTGGGTGCGGTTTCTAACTGTGTTAGTGATTGGAAGGATATTTTAAATAAAGTAAGTCATATACCAATGGAGTTAAGTGCTGCAACGAGTCTTTTATCCGTTGATTTAAATGCAAAAGAATCTGGTCGCCTAAGATCTCATGTTAGTGAGATAACAGAATTTATTGAGTGGCTGAAGGCAAATAATTTTATATTTCTTGGCTATGTAAATTATAATTTTAAGAGTAAAAATCCAGCTATGACACGTGGTTCGGAGTTGGGAATTTTCAAGCTTAAAGATTCCAAGCTTGAGCCGGAAATGCCAAAGCCTGTATTTGACAAGAAAAACCTATCTTTGCTTAAGATAACCAAGGCTAATAAGAAGTCGATGGTTCATAGAAATGTTCATATGGATTATATAATAATACCGATGTTCGATGATAATGCTAATATTATTGGCGAGCATAGGATTTTAGGTCTTTTTACATCCATAGTTTATTATCAAAGTGCAAAAAATATTCCTATAGTCCGCAATAAAATTGCGTGGGTGCAGAAAAAGTCAAAATTTCCCGAAGGAGGGCATAGTGGTAAGGCTCTTGCGGCTATTTTGGAGGATTTTCCACGTGGAGAATTATTTCAGACATCTAAGGAAGAGTTGTTTGAAACTGCAATGGGAACAGTTGATTTGGCAATTAATTTCAGGGTTAGGTTGTTTGTCAGAGAAGATGAGTTTGGGCGCTTTGTAAGTTGTTTGATTTATATTCCTCGTGATAGGATGAGTACAAATCTAAGAATCAATATAGAAAAGATATTGATGGAAGATTTTGATGGAACTATATCAAATCACTATACTCAGATTACAGAATCGCATCTTGCAAGATTGCAGGTTATTGTAAAAACAAATCCAGGGAAAATTCCTGCCTATGATGTAAAAAAAATAGAAGATAAGATCGCGCAAATAACAAGGTTGTGGTCAGAAGACTTGTATGAAGAGCTTTTAGGAAGGCTAGGGGAGCGCGAGGCTGGAAATATTTATAATATTTATGAAAATGCTTTTTCTGTAAGCTATAAAAGCCGTTTTTCTGCCGAAGATGCATATTATGATATAAAGCAGCTTAACAAGGTTATGGCAACAAATGATATCGCTTTTGATTTTTACGAACCTACGAATGGTGAAGATGATATTTTTGAGTTTAAAGTTTATAGTCCTCAGTCGCAGGTAACATTATCTATGATAATGCCTATGCTTGAAAATATGGGTTTGAAGACTTTAGATGAGCACACTTATGTATGTAATCCTGAAAAATATAAGGAAATATGGATACATAGATTCCGCTTTTTAGTAACTGGTGGTGGGCGTTATAAGCTAAGAGATATTAAATCTAAATTTGAAATTGCAATAGATAAAATATGGCGCGGAGAAACTCAGAGTGATGGCCTTAATAAATTAATTTTATATGCCAGCCTTAATTGGAGAGATGTAGTTTTATTAAGGGCTTATACCAAATATTTCAAACAGATTGGCTTCCATTATGGTCAGGGTTATATAGAGGAGGCTCTGGCTTCTCATCCAAATCTGGTAAGTAAAATTATAGCTTTATTTTATGCTCGTTTTGATCCTTCATTGAAAAAAGATAGAAAGAATAACGCCGAGCAAATAAAGAAAGACATAGAAAAAATCTTAAGTCGTGTATCTAATCTTGCTGAAGATAAAGTTATAAGAGGATTTATTGACCTTATTATGGCCACTGTTAGAACCAATTATTTTCAGGAGGATGAGGCTGGGAATATAAAATCCTATATCTCTTTAAAATTTAGTCCTAAAAACATTCAATATATACCAAAGCCGCGTCCATATGCGGAGATTTTTGTATATTCGCCAAGGATGGAAGGGGTGCATTTGCGCGGAGGTAAGGTAGCAAGAGGCGGGCTTAGATGGTCAGATCGCAGGGAGGATTTCAGGACAGAGATTCTGGGACTGGTAAAAGCCCAAATGACTAAAAACTCTGTTATTATTCCTGTTGGTTCTAAAGGTGGTTTTATTTTAAAGAAGCCGCCAGTAGAGGGTGGAAGGGAGGCTTTCATACAAGAGGGCATTGAATGTTATAAGACATTCTTAAGAGGGCTGCTTGATATTACCGATAATATAGTTTCAGGTAATGTAGTGCCTCCAAAAAATGTTGTAAGGCATGATGATGATGACCCATATCTGGTTGTAGCTGCCGATAAAGGGACGGCCACTTTCTCAGATATTGCAAATTCAGTGGCTAATGAATATGGGTTTTGGCTTGGTGATGCTTTTGCATCAGGTGGATCTGCCGGATATGACCATAAAAAAATGGGAATTACAGCAAAAGGCGCGTGGATTTCTGTTCAGCGTCACTTTAGAGAGATGGGAGTTGACGTCCAAAAGCAGGACTTTACTGTTGTTGGAATTGGCGATATGGCAGGTGATGTATTTGGTAATGGTATGTTATTATCAAAGCATATACGTCTTGTAGCGGCATTTAATCACATGCATATATTTTTGGATCCTAACCCTGACTCTGCAGTTTCATATAAAGAGCGTAAAAGGTTATTTAAATTACCAAGATCAAGCTGGATGAATTATAATCCAAAGCTTATTTCAAAAGGTGGTGGAATATTTGAGCGAAGTGCAAAAAATATAAAATTATCCAAAGAAGCGCAAGAAGCTCTTGGTGTAAGTAAGAGCAATTTGACGCCTGATGAGCTAATAAAAACTATATTGCTTTCGCCAGTAGATTTATTGTGGAATGGCGGTATTGGTACTTATATTAAAGCAGCCTCTGAAAGCAATGATGATGCCGGAGATAAGACTAATGATGCGGTAAGGGTTAATGGTAATCAGCTGCGTGTAAAAGTAATAGGTGAGGGCGGAAATCTGGGCTGTACACAATTAGGAAGAATTGAGTACGCAAAAGTAGGCGGCAGGCTTAATACTGATGCTATTGATAATTCTGCTGGAGTTGATTGTTCTGACCATGAGGTTAATATTAAAATAGCTTTGGGTGAAGCAATGGAAAGTGGTCGTCTTACATTGCAAGATAGAAATATTTTGCTAGAAAAGATGACTGACACTGTTTCAGATCTTGTTTTGAGGGATAATATATTGCAGACCCAGGCAATAACTATTGCTCAATTGCGCAATCATAGCATGCTTGAGGAGCAGTCTCGCTTTATGAAATTCCTTGAGAAGAAAGGTCTTTTAGACAGAGAGGTGGAGTTCCTGCCAAATAATGATGATATAGCCATGCGTGAGGGTAGTGGTAATGGTCTTACTCGTCCGGAGCTAAGTGTTTTGCTTGCATATAGTAAGCTTTCTGTTTATGAGGAGGTTTTAAATAGTGATCTGCCTAATGACCCTTACTATATAAATGATTTAATGATGTATTTCCCAAAAGAAATGCATACAAAATTTGCCAAGCAAATAGATTCACATGCCTTGCGTAAGGAGATAATTGCAACTTCCATTACTAATAGTATTATTAATCGCCTTGGCACATCCTTATATTATCGATTGCTTGAAGAGACAAGCGCGCCAACAGCTGATATTGCAAGGGCTTATACGATAATAAGAGATGTCTATCAGCTTCGTGATATATGGGAAGATATAGAAAGTCTTGATGGAAAAATTGAGGTTAAGAATCAGGTTGAGCTATTTATAGTGGTAAGAAAGCTGATAGAGCGCGGAGCATTATGGTTTTTAAGGCGCAGAAATAATAAATTTAAAATATATAAAGAGGTAGAAAATTTCCTTCCTGGAATAGGAACTTTGTCGAAGAAATTATCTAGTATACTGCCGTTATCTTTAAAGCAGGATCTTAATTATAATATTGATAAATTTATAAAAAATGGCGTTCCGAAGCCAATTGCAGAGAAAATAGCTGGCATGGGAATGATGGCTTCTGCCTGCGATATAGTACAGGTTGGGCAAAGAACCAAGCTTGATGTATTTATAGTAGGTAAAATATATTTTGAACTTGAAGATCAGCTGAGTCTTGGTTGGATGCGCAAAGCCTTGGGTAAATTACCTACAGCATCATATTGGCAGAGACTGTCAATAAATTCGCTACTGGATGATTTATATGAGCAGCAGCAAAGGCTTACATATGAGGTTGCCAAAAGCATAGGTAGCAATGGTGTTTCAGCGGCAAATGCATTTGCCTTCTGGAAAGAGAAAAATGACAGCCAAATCAGCAGATATATGCATTATTTGATTGAGTTGAAATCTTATGAAGAGCCAGATTTTGCGATGATTTCAGTTGGAGCTCATAAGGTCAGGGATATTTGTTCCTGTTAGGGTGGATGTTTCTGTAAATTGCCTGCTTACCATTTGAATATGTGTAAGCAGGGCGGTTTACTTGCAAACCATATATTTATAGTTGCTATATTTCTCGTAAATAACCAGAATTTATTGTAGAGGCTCTGTCTACCCATGTATTGAATTGACTGCCGCCGTTGGAGAGCAGGGCTATCTCCTGGCTGTTTTCGGCATTGTCGTTAGCAACAAGTTTCATTTCTGCTTGTCTTTTCATAATTTCGCTGCCAGTTAATGCTGAGCTGCTTGTTATTCCTAATACTTCCTGTGCCAATATTTTAGCCATATTATCTATATAACCTCTTATATATTAAAATAATGCGCGAAGGATTATATATAATAGAATCACCCATTCCAAGTTAAAAATTAACATATTAACAATAAATATATGAATATTTAAGGAAATAGATCGATTATTTTATTGTAATATAGGGTTTTTTTGTTATGTTTTGGCTCGAAAATATAACTTTTATCCGCAAAATTAATGATAAAAACCATTGCTATAGCGTCCGATCATGCAGGCTATCTTCTAAAAGAAAAGCTAAAAGTTTTCTTAAAAGCTGAGGGTTATGAATGTCAAGATTTAGGCACAGATAGTGAGGAGTCGGTTGATTATCCTGATTTTGCAAAGAAAGTAGGGGATGTTGTTGCAAAAAAGCAGGCCGATTGTGGCGTTTTAATCTGTGGCAGTGGCATTGGTATTAGCATAGCTGCTAACAGAAATCCCAAAATACGCGCAGCTTTGTGCCATAATGCTGAAATTGCAAAATTATCAAGGCAGCATAATGATGCAAATATATTGGTGCTTGGCTCAAGAATTGTAGATGAAAAAACAGCAATTGAGTGTTTAAAAACATTTATAGATACAGATTTTGAAGCCGGAAGGCATATAAAGCGCGTAGAAAAATTAGGAAATATTTAGGAGAATTTCATGTCATCAAATTTAGCGGAGAAAATATCAATGCCAAACACATCTTTTTTTCAGGGAAATGTTAAAGATACAGATCCAGAACTATATTCAACTCTTACAGAAGAGCTGGATCGTCAACAAAATCAAATTGAGCTAATTGCATCTGAAAATATAACCAGTTTGGCAGTAATACAGGCTCAAGGCACTGTTTTAACTAATAAATATGCTGAAGGATATCCCGGCAAGCGTTATTATGGGGGCTGTGAAGCGGTTGATAAAACTGAGCAGTTGGCGATTGATCGTGCTAAAGCTTTGTTTAATTGTAGCTATGCTAATGTTCAGCCGAATTCTGGTTCGCAAGCAAATCAGGGTATATTTTTAGCCTTATTGCAGCCTGGTGATACTATTTTAGGGCTTTCTCTGGCATCTGGTGGCCATTTGACACATGGTGCTGCTCCTAATATGTCTGGAAAATGGTTTAACTCAGTGCAATATGGAGTTAAAGAAAGCGATGCTTTGATAGATTATGATGAGGTGGAGCGCTTAGCTGTTGAGAATAAGCCAAAACTGATAATTGCTGGCTGTTCTGCATATCCAAGAGTTATTGATTGGGCAAGGTTCCGTCAAATAGCTGATAAGGTTGGTGCTTATTTGATGGTTGATATGGCGCATGTTGCAGGTTTGGTTGCAGCAGGAACATATCCAAGTCCATTACCTCATGCTGATGTAGTAACTACAACTACTCACAAAACTTTGCGTGGTCCACGCGGAGGTTTGATATTATCAAATAATGAAAATCTTGTGGTTAGAACTACTAATTCCGGTAAAGAAATAACTTTGGGAGCGGCTATTAATTCATCTATATTCCCAGGTCTGCAAGGTGGTCCTTTAATGCATGTTATTGCTGCAAAGGCCGTAGCTCTTAAAGAAGCCAAAAGCGACGAATTTAAAAAATATGGACAGGATGTAATCGATAATGCTCGCGCTTTAGCTGAAGTTTTGATCGAGCGCGGTGTTGACATAGTTAGTGGCGGAACAGATAGTCATGTTGTTTTAGTAGATTTGCGTCCAAAGAATGTGACTGGAAAGCTTACAGAAGAGTCTTTAGAGCGCGCTGGCCTTACATGCAATAAGAATGCTATACCGTTTGATCCTGCTCCTCCTTTTGTAACTTCAGGTGTGCGTTTGGGAACTCCGGCTGGTACAACTCGTGGATTTGGAATTGAAGAATTCAAGAAAGTTGGTCACTTGATAGGAGATGTTCTTGACGGTTTGGCAAAAAACAGTGAAGATAACGCTGAGGTTGAGCAGCAGGTTCGTAAAGAAGTTGAAGCTTTATGTAAAAAGTTCCCGATTTATGGGACTCTTTAACTGTTAAGTAAGAGGCCGTTATGCATTGCCCGTTTTGTGGATATAGCGATACGCAAGTAAAGGATTCAAGACCTTCAGAAGAGGGCGCAGCCATACGCAGAAGACGTTTTTGTCCTGAGTGTGATTCAAGATTTACAACATTTGAGCGTATACAGTTGCGTGAACTTACTGTTGTTAAGAAGGATGGAAAGCGCAAGCCATTTGATAGGGAAAAGCTTGTAAGATCTTTAAATATTGCTGTACGCAAGCGGCCAGTTACTACTGATCAGGTTGAGCAGAGTGTAAATTCTATAGTACGCAAGCTGGAGAGTCTGGGTGAGACTGATATAACTTCCGATTTAATAGGTGAGGCGGTTATGGAGGTTCTTGCTGGTTTAGACCCTGTTGCTTATGTGAGATTTGCTTCGGTATATAGAGAATTTCGTGAAGCTCAGGATTTTGAAGATTTTATTGATAATATCAATATTCAAACCTCTTAAAGTGTTAGCTTTTAACATAAATTATATATTTTTATGCATAAAACATCTGACATACGCTTTATGAAAATGGCGCTTTCTTATGCGCGTCGTAATTTGGGAGTAACTGCTCCAAATCCTTCAGTTGGCTGCGTGATTGTAAGAGATGGTCAGGTTGTTGCAGCCGCAGTGACTGCCAAAGGCGGACGACCACATGCTGAGAAGATAGCATTAAATCAGGCAGGTGATATGGCAAAAGGCGCTGTTTTATATGTAACTTTGGAGCCATGTTCGCATATAGGGAAAACATCACCATGTTGTGATGCAGTAATAAAATCAGGTGTTAAAAAAGTTGTTATTGCATGTGTTGATCCTAACCCGGATGTAAATGGGCAAGGCATAGAAAGGCTCAAAAATAAGGGTATAGAGGTAATTACCGGTGTTTGTGAAGAAGAGGCAAAGAGGTTAAATGCTGGTTTCTTTCTTAATAAAACATCAAACAGGCCTCTTATAACTTTAAAAATTGCCACAAGTTTAGATGGAAAAATTGCAACTTCTAAAGGCCAGAGTAAATGGATTACATCTGAAGATGCGCGTAAATTTTCACATATTTTAAGAGCGCAGAGTGATGCAATAATGGTTGGCATAGGTACGGTCTTAGCGGATAATCCCACCCTTGATTGTCGTATAGATGGGCTTAAAGAGCAAAGCCCGGTCAGAGTTGTAATAGATAGTAATGGTCAAATTTCTGCCGATAGTAATTTGCTAAAAACTGCTACAAAAGAAAATCCTGTTTGGGTTTTTTCCGAAAATATGTTGCCTGTTAAACCCCGGTTTATTGAATCCATAGCTGCACCCAAAAAAGAAGATGGCTTAGATTTGCAATATATATTGGGCATATTGGCTGAAAAAGGTATAACCCGATTATTGGTTGAAGGTGGAAGTAAGCTGGCTACGTCATTTATAAAAAATGGCTTGGTTGACAGGTTAATATGGATAAAGGCGCCAAAAATATTAGGCAATGATGCAAAGGCTGCTATTGGTGATATTGATATAGATTTGTTAGAAAATTCTATAAATCTAAAAATCACAAAATCTATAAAAATTGGCGATGATATAGCCGAATTTTACGATATTACTCCCATTCTTTAATTCTGGCTAAATGGGCATAATCATTATAGCGTGGGGCTATTTCAGATGAAGGGCATGAATAATAAGGAGTATTTTCGTTATTGAAATATTCAATAAGATTTTTCAGCCCGGTTTGTGCATTTTCAATAATTAATTGTAATTTCTCACCATCATATTTGCTTATATCAACCGGAGTCTTTCCGGCGCCGGATAATTTCCAGAAACCGGCTTCTTTTATAATTCCTTTTAATGCAAATCCACCGGCCTGAACAATGAGTCCTTCTAATATTATTTGCGGTGAGAGGCCAAGTTTTACGTCTTTTTCTTTTGGAACAGTGCCGGTTTTATAATCAATAATAGAGATACCATCTTTCGTACTTTCTATGCGATCGGCTTTAGCTACAAGAGTAAAATTACCATATGTGGTTTCAAACTTATATTCGCCCCATTCTTCAGCTAATATCCTGAAATTTATCTCGCTCCGGCGGGATTTCTCATTTTCTACAAACCATTTGGTTATATTTTCAAAACGTGGCCACCATATTGATTTTAAGGCAATATTGAGATTATCATCTTCAAAAGCCTGCTGTCCGCATTGCAGTAGGAATGATTCATACTGATTATCTGCGATATCATCATATTTTTTAACAAAATTTTCTAATGCATTATGGATAAAATTACCAAATTCAGCAGGGCCGGGATCCTGATCAAGTAAGTCCAAAGGCTTTAATTTAAGAATTTTATTGGCATATACAGAATATGGATCGCGTATGAGCTTCTCAATTTGAGTTACAGATAATTTTTTTGGCCTGTATTTTAATTCGGGTTTGGGGCAGGGGGGTGATATATTTTTTATATATTCGGGTTCAATAAATGATTTTGCCCATATATTCCATGGATGTTTAGAGTTTAATGCCTGCTGCGAATTTATTGATTTTAATATTATCTGAATTCTTTGCAGCCAGCGACTTGGTATGGTTTGACTGCCTTGTGATTTCAGGCATCGGGTAAGGATAACATTTTTTGTATTAAACATTTGTACAAAGTCATGAGCGGACTGCCCAATACGCTGATCGTTTAATTTTAATCCATATTCGCTGCGCATTGATTGATTCATCCATGGATCAGCAGATATGCTTTGCGGCCATATTTGTTCATTTAGGCCACCTAAAATTATCAGGTCAAAATTCTGTAAACGCGCCTCAAGAGGACTTAATATGGATATTCTGGGATGAGAACCATATTTTGGCCTAAAAATGCTTCCTGCCATCAATGCTGACAAAACTCCGCCATATTCTGATGGGTCAATATGCCCAAAGCTTGCTGATGATTCGTATAGCTGGTCAAAAAAGGCTTTTAACTCAATTCCCTCATCTTTACTCCATAAACGTTCTGAACCTGTGTTTAAATCAGTTTTAGCAAGGTTCTCAGCAACTTCTATATGAATTTTGACTAACTCCCTTAAAGAAACCTGCTTTTGCTTTAGAAGCTCTGTAAATGGCTTTGTTATATTCAATAAATTTTTTAACCATAAAGATATTTTCTTATCAGATTTATTTATCAGATATTCTAGTCCTGACTCATTGCGCATGCCTCTTAAATGTGCTTTTTCAAGATTGCGAATTTTTTTACGGCATGAAACAGGGCTTTCTCCGGCTGCGGCAAGTGGATGCTTCAGACAATTAAGAAGGGAAACGGGTGAAAAACGACTCTCTATCATTTGGGCAACTAAAAGCATAAATATTGCAGGAGGAGTTTGCGATAAAGGAGTTCCGGCTGAATCATCAAGATTTACATTCCAGCGTTTCATTATGCTTATAACCCTTCTTGCTAAAGCGCGGTCAGGAGTGACAAGCGATGCGGTTTTACCCTTTTCCTGTAAAGCATATCTTAGATTCAGTGCGATTATTGCTGCCTCTTCCTGAGAAGATGCAGCTTCGATTAACTCAATATTTTGCATTGCAGATTTATATTCAGGAATATTTTCTATATATTGCCAGTCATCAGAGGTTTCTGCCGGACGCATAATTTCGGAAAATAATTCTTCACGATTTGAAGTTCTGCAGGTTTTATCATGCCATGGTCTGATATTTTTGCGCTCTATTTTCAGATGGCCCAATAGTTGTTTTAGTATATATTGCGGGTGAGTTGGGGTTATGTATTCCCAGCTTTTTTCATCAATATTTTCATCTATTCCCGGCAATATAACAGAGCCTTGCTTCATTGATGCAACTGCTTTTATTAACTGCCTTGTTGCTGGAGTTGATCCGGTTGATCCTGCAATAATAACCGGATAGTCAGGCGGAGATTCCTGCCAGTATTTAGCCTGCATTGATAATATGTTATTACGATGAGTTATGGGGTCGTTTTTTTGTTCTTTTTGCAGAACTTCCGGCCATTTATCAATTAATATTTTTAGAAATTCCAAAGTTATTTGCCAGTGATTTGCTAAATCATCAGGTACTATATTTACAAGGCCCTCAAGAGGGAGCTGCTCAATTTGAATTTCATCGAGCAATAATGATAATTCTACTGCAAGATTTGTCGCCTGGATTGTATTTATATGTTCATTGCCATGCCATTCTTTTATCAGGCGCGCAAGAATTAGCCTTCTTTGAGTTACTGGCATAATTGGTGGCATATCAGCAATTTCTTTACCAAGGCTGATATTGGTTAAAAACTCATCTTCACCAAGGTCGCCAATTGGGTGCATTGATGGCAATAAAAGCGGCTTACCGTTGGTTTCAACTAAGAATCTATCGCGCAAAGCCCTGCATGAACGTCTGTTAGGAAGTAATATTTTTATGCTGGATAGATCCAGTAGGTTGTCGCCATAGCGCGCCAATATTCCCTGTACCAGAGATTTTAAAAAAGGGATGTCAGAATTTATGTTATATATATTCATATATAAGCTCTATTTTCTAAACAGATTAAGCGCCATGTTTTTAATCGTCACCCACTTTTAAAGCAGCAATAAATGCACTTTGTGGAATTTCTACATTACCAACAGTACGCATTTTTTTCTTACCCTTTTTCTGCTTATCAAGCAATTTACGCTTACGGCTAATATCACCACCATAGCATTTTGCAGTAACGTCCTTACGCATCGCACTAACTGTTTCACGAGCTATTACATTGCCGCCAATTGCCGCCTGAATAGCTATTTTGAATAATTGACGTGGTATTAAATCCTTGAGGCGTTTGCATAATTCGCGTCCACGGCTTTCTGCGCGTGCGCGGTGCACCATCAATGCCAGAGCGTCAACTGGTTCACCGTTTACTAAAATAGCTACTTTTACAAGATCGCCCTCTTCATAGCCATCAATTTCCCACTCAAAGCTGGCATAACCTTTTGTGCATGATTTTAAGCGATCATAAAAATCAAAAACTATCTCGTTTAAAGGCAGGCGATAAACTACCATAGCACGATTACCAACATAGGTCAGGTCTTTTTGCACTCCGCGTTTTTCTGTACATAGCGTTAAAACATTGCCTAAATAATCATCAGGCACCATTATTGTCGCTAAAATCCATGGCTCTTCTATTTTATCAATTTTAACCGGATCAGGATAATCTGCCGGATTATGTAATTCTATAATTTCACCTTTTTTCATATGCAGGCGATACACAACACTTGGCGCAGTAGTTATAAGGTCAAGGTTAAATTCGCGCTCAAGGCGTTCCTGTATTATTTCAAGATGTAGTAATCCTAAAAATCCACAACGAAATCCAAGACCAAGGGCAGTTGAGGTTTCAGCCTCATACTCAAAACTTGCATCATTTAAGCGTAACTTTCCTAAAGAATCGCGTAAATGGTCATATTCTGATGAATCAATAGGGAATAATCCGCAGAAAACTACAGGTAAATTAGGTTTAAATCCGGGTAAATTTTTAGCGCATGGATTTTTTTCATCTGTTACTGTATCTCCAACCTTGCAATCTGCCACCTGTTTTATTGAGGCGGTAAAAAAACCCATTTCACCAGCCTTTAACTGGCCACACATAACTTTTTTAGGAGTAAAATATCCAACATTATCAACATTATAAGTTGCTTTTGCTTGTACCATGCGTATTTTCTGGCCTTTTTTAATAACCCCATCTATTACTCTTATAAGTATAACAACTCCCAAATATGGATCGTACCAGCTATCGACAAGCAAAGCTTTTAGCGGAGCATCAACATCTCCTTCCGGTGGAGGAAGTACCGTAACCAAAGCCTCCAGAGTTTGGGCAATTCCTTGCCCGGTTTTTGCAGATACTTCAATTGCACCTGAAGTATCAAGGCCAATAACATCCTCAATTTGCTGCTTTACCCGCTCAGGATCTGCAGAAGGCAGGTCAATTTTATTTAATATAGGAATTATTTCATGATTATTTTCAATTGCCTGATAAACATTTGCAAGGGTTTGCGCTTCAACTCCTTGCGATGAATCAACTACCAGCAAAGATCCCTCACAAGCTGCAAGAGAGCGGCTTACTTCATAGGAAAAATCCACATGTCCGGGCGTATCCATAAGGTTGATGATATATGTATTTCCATCTTTTGCCGTATAGTCAAGGCGTACAGTTTGAGCCTTGATTGTGATGCCGCGCTCCTGCTCAATATCCATATTATCAAGCACCTGAGAGCTCATTTCGCGCTCTTCAAGCCCTCCACAATCCTGTATCAGACGATCGGCAAGAGTAGATTTTCCATGATCGATATGAGCGATAATAGCAAAATTACGGATATTAGATATTTTTTTCATTTAGTTTTATCCTCTTAAAACCCCGCCAGCCTTTTCAACCAGCGTGATTATCTTGTTGCTTAATTCCTCAAGTTCTTTGTCGCTTAATGTTTTATCCTGAGGTTGTATATTTACAGATATTGCTACAGATTTTTTGCCTTCATCAACTCCCTTGCCCTGATATATATCAAATAGTGAAACTGATTCTATAAGATTTTTATCAGTGTTTTTAACTGATTGTAGTAAGTCACCAACCGGATATTTTTCATCCATAATAAATGCAAAATCACGCACCGAGCCTTGATAGTCAGAGATTTCAAGGCGCTTTTTAGAAGTAGTTTTCTTAGCTCTTACCGGAGGAAATGCGCTTATATCAATTTCAAATCCAGCTATAGGGCCTTTTACATCCATTTCCTTTAAAATTGCAGGATGTATTTCTCCAAAATATCCAAGAATATTTTTACCCAAACTTAAAGATGCTGAGCGCCCTGGGTGATAATAACCGGGTGCATTGCGATTTGTTTTTAAGTTTTCTACAGGAATGCCAGCAATCTTTAATGCCGCTAAAAGATCGGCTTTAATATCAAAAATATCAACATTGCGTGCGGCATCATAGGCATTTTTCACTACTGCCTGACCGCTGCGAACGGCTGATATAAATTGCTTTTGTTCTTTGGGTTTTATGCCTTCAAATATCAGGCCAATTTCAAATAAAGAAATATTTTTAAAATCGCGAGCATTATTGCGACCAATTGCATCAATTAAATTAGGTAAAATTGATGGACGCATGACGTTTAAGTCTGAACTTATAGGGTTCTGCAATTTCAAGGCAGAGTTATTATATCCAAATAATTTTGCCTTATCTTCATGCATGAAAGACCAGCTTATAGCTTCAGTCATGCCACGCTTTGCCAGCTCTTTCCTGATGTTTGACACTCTTTCTTGCTCAGGAGTAAGCAGAGATTTTGCTATATTTTCAGATTGAGGTAATGGTATAGTAGGCACATTATCATAGCCAAAAATTCTTACAATTTCTTCGACCAGATCAGCTTCGCCTTCAATATCAGGACGCCATGATGGTATTTTTACAAAATCTGCTTCTTTTGTATCAAATCCAAGATCGTTGAGGATTTTATCGCTTGCTTTGCGATCTATTTCTATGCCGCCTAATTGCGATATTTTTTCTCTGTTAAAGGATAATTTACGTTCCTTTGCCGGGCTTTTTCCTGCAATAACAAGTTCACTTGGCTTGCCTTTACATAAATCAATAATCATTTGTGAGGCTATCTGAGCGGCATCTAACATAAAATCAGGATCAACATAGCGTTCAAATCTATAGCGAGAATCAGTTATAATATCAAATTTTCGTCCTGATGTAGAAACCTTTATTGGATCAAACCAGGCAACTTCTAAAAATACATCTGTAGTATTTTCATCGCATCCGCTATTTAGTCCGCCAATGACACCTGATATGGCTTGGGCGCCATTATCATCTGCTATTACGGCAATATCTTCATCAAGCCTATATGTTTTTTCATCCAAAGATGTAAATTCTTCGCCTTTTTGGGCAAATCTTGCAGTTAAATCGCCATTTATTTTTGCAGCATCATATACATGCAAAGGGCGGCCAAATTCGTAAGCTATATAGTTAGTTATATCAACTAAGGCTGAAATTGGTCGCAGTCCGACAGATTCAAGCTTTTGCTTAAGCCATTTTGGAGATTCTGTGTTTTTTACATCTTTAAAATAGCGGCCAATAAAATAAGGGCAGGACTCTTCAGCCTCTAATTTTATATTAATAGGTGATTTGAATTTGCCTTCTATGTTTTTGACATCTATTTTTTTTAATTTTCCAATACCAGAGGCAGCAAGATCGCGAGCAATTCCGTAAGCACCAAGGCAATCACCGCGATTAGGAGTTATGGCTATATCAATTACAGGGTCATTTAGCCCGGCATAGTTGGCAAAATTCTGAGCAATATTATCGTTGCAGGCAGGCATTTCTATTATACCGCCTTCATCTTCGCCAACGCCTAATTCAGCAGCAGAGCAAAGCATGCCATTACTTTCAACGCCGCGAATTTTTGAGGCTTTAATTTTCATGCCATTTGTTGGAATTATACTGCCAACAGGGGCTAAAACTACATTGATCCCAGAGCGTGCATTTGGCGCGCCGCAAACTATTTGTAACTGCTCTGTGCCAGTATCAACTTTACATATAGATAATTTATCAGCATCAGGGTGGGGTTTTGCATCAATAATCTGAGCAATTTTAAAGCTGGATAATTCTTCAGAGCGATCTATTACTTCTTCAACTTCAAGGCCAATAGCAGTTAATTTTTCAGATATTTGATCGATAGATGCATCTGTATCTAAATATTTTTTTATCCATGATAATGTAGTTTTCATTTTTTTATAGTCTCCGTTGTTTTTTATACCCTCTTCCTCTGGTAGAGGGGTAGGGTAAGGGTAATAGGTAATTTTGCTAAAGTTAAAATATATATAATAATAAAACCCCTCATCCCAACCTTCTCCCCTTAGGGTAGAAGGAGAAAAAGTATCTACCTAAAACCCATAATGATTAAGCCAGCGAATGTCAGAGTCGAAAAATGCTCTTAAGTCAGGCGCGCCATATTTAAGCATAGCCATGCGCTCAACGCCAACGCCAAAGGCAAAGCCTTGATATTCCTGCGGATCTATACCAACATTCTTTAAAACATTAGGGTGAACCATCCCGCAGCCTAAAATCTCCAGCCAGTCATCGCCAGCACCGATTTTAAGTTCGTCCTTGCCTTTAGCGCATCCTATATCAACCTCGGCTGAAGGTTCAGTAAAAGGAAAAAATGATGGACGAAAACGCAAAGGAACTTCATCAAGTTCAAAAAATGTCTTTAAAAACTGATATAAGCAGCCCTTCAAATGACCAAAATTTATGTCTTTATCAATATATAAGCCTTCAACCTGATGAAACATTGGCGTGTGAGTCATATCGTAATCGCTTCGATATACGCGCCCAGGAGCGATAAACTTAAATGGAGGTTTGCCGCCTTCCATGGTTCGTATCTGCACAGATGAGGTGTGAGTACGCAAAACTGACGGAATTTTATCGTCGTCATTAGCCGGAAAATAAAAAGTATCCTGCATTTGACGGGCAGGGTGGTTTTCAGGAATATTTAATGCAGTAAAATTATGGAAGTCATCTTCAATTTCTGGCCCTTCCTTACTCTGGAAACCCATTTTGGCAAAAATATCTATAATTTCATCAATCACATAAGATATTGGGTGGATTCGACCCTCATTTTCTGGTCTTACAGGCAAGGTTACATCAAGCCACTGGGACTCTAGCTGCTTATTTAAGGCTATAGTTTCAAGCTTCGCCTTTTTTTCATCGATAAGATTTGTAAGCTCTTGCTTTACTTTATTAACCTGTGCGCCAAACTCTTTGCGCTTATCAGCCTCCATCTGCCCCAGCTGCTTCATTAAAGAGGTTACTTTGCCCTTTTTTCCTAAATATTCAACGCGTAGTTTTTCAAGATTCTCAAGATTCTCCGCCTGTTTAATTTCGGCGCATCCTTCTTTGTTAATTTGTTCTAGCATTTTATTCCTATGTAACTGATAAATGTGGTATTGTTTATTCTCATTTGTGCCTTTTAAATACAATTTTCTAACATAAATGAAAAGCAAAATGCCATAAATTAAAAAAGGGCAGGCAACCAATAAAGCCGCATGCCCTTTTTATAAAAATATAACCTTTTTGGCAAGAATTACGCAGCCTTCTTATTGGCCTCAATAGCTGCAACAGCTTTTTGAGCAATTTGCGCAAATGAATCTGGCTCACTTACCGCTAGTTCAGCTAAAACTTTGCGGTCAATTTCAATGCCAGCAAGTTTAATGCCGTTGATAAATTGTGAGTAAGTTAAGCCGCTAAGTCTTGCTGCCGCATTAATACGCTGAATCCATAATTTACGAAAATCACGCTTTTTGTTGCGACGATCGCGATAAGCATATTGCAGAGCTTTCTCTACACGTTGAATAGCAACGCGAAAACAATTTTTTGAACGGCCTCTATAGCCTTTGGCTAGTTTGAGTACTTTTTTATGGCGTTTCTTAGAAACAGTTCCTTTTACAGCACGTGTCATAGTCTTTCTCCCTTATTTCTTTTTACCAATGAACTGTCTAACTATGTTTGCATCTGCATCACATAGAGTAGTCATGGCACGTTGATTACGAATGAAAGCTTTAGAACGTTTACGCATACCATGCTTCTTGCCTGCTGGCTTGTGCATGATTTTGCCTGTTCCTGTAAGTTTGAAGCGCTTCTTAACGCTACCCTTGGTCTTGAGCTTTGGCATTTTTCCCTCGCTAAATTATTGTTTAAAAACTTTTACGGCTTGAAGGCATGCCAATAGCCAACTAAAGCCAACCTTATAAAAAGGGAGAGGACTTATAGCCCTAATGTTACATAATTTCAAGAATTTTATTTTCTAATCTTTATGGCGACGAACAACGCGTGCTTTAGTAAGGTCGTAAGGAGTCATTTCAACAGTAACTTTATCTCCAACCAAAACGCGGATACGGTTTTTACGCATGCGTCCGGATGTGTGACCCAAAACCTCGTGATCATTTTCTAATTTTATACGAAACATAGCATTTGGAAGCAGTTCTAAAACAACTCCTTCAAATTCTATTAGTTCTTCTTTAGCCATAAATATTCTCTTTAAAGTTAAGCAGTTAGCTTAATAAATAGCTAAAACTAGCGCTCATACAAGATAAAAGTTATATTTATCGGATAAAAACCTTATATTTGCGTTTATGCACCGCTTATTGGTATAAAATTGATGTTATTTTACAGCATCTAACACTTCTTTAACATGCCCACCAACCTTTACGTTGCGCCAGACATTAGTAATTACACCATTTTCATCTATTACAAATGTGGAGCGCTCTATACCCATATATATTTTTCCATACATGGATTTTTCTTTCCATACACCATAATCCTGGATCATTTTTGTTTCTTCATCGGAAATAAGCTTAAAAGGCAGGCAGTATTTTTCCTTAAATTTGTCATGCTTTTTAACAGAATCTTTTGAAACTCCTAAAATTACCGTATTTGCCGCCTCAAATGATTTAACTTCATCGCGGAAATCTTTTGATTCCTGAGTGCAGCCAGGAGTGTCGTCTTTTGGATAAAAATATATAACAAGCTTTTTGCCTTTAAAGTCTGCAAGGCTTGCAGAGCCATCCCCATCCGTAGGCAAGTTAAATTCCGGTGCTTTTTTGCCGATCATGCTATCAGTCATTTATTCCTCCTTGTAATATTAACTAATTTCAAAAAATATCTGAGCATGGGGATTGTCATTATAGCGCTCAATTTCATAAAACCCCAATTTGCGATAAAGAGCTATGGCCTGAACTAAATCATATTTAGAATCTAACCGCAAAGCATTAAATTCTTTTAACCCAGTCTTTATTATGTTTTCTAAAAGTAATTGTCCTATTTTTTTTCCTCTTTGTTGATTTGATACATATAATTGCTGTATTTCTCCAATATTTTCACCAATAGATTTTAAAAATACAAATCCAATAATTTTTTGCCCATCAAAAGCAGCTAATATATAATTGGGTGGTTGATATATTTTTTCTATATGTTTTACAAAATTTGTTTTTGGGTCATCTAAAGATATTCCTATTTCACCAAAATAGTCGCAGAGCATACTCTTTATAGAAGATATATGTTCTGTGTTATTTAAATCTATATTTTTATATTTCGTGGTCATTATTTTTATTTTTTGAAGATTTATTTAATTCTGGCATTATATCATCTATATCATAAGCTTCTCTTGGGATGCCATCAAGGTCAATTATGGTTCTGATGTCCTGATTTATCTTTTTAGCTTCGGATTTTAAGTCACCCAGATTTTTATCATCGGAGGCTAATGACAGCATTTGCTCAGATATTGATTTTATCTCTTTTATCCACTTCTTTATTGTTTTAACAACTTTAGGCAGGTCTTTAGGGTCTATAACTAGTAGGGCGACGGTTGCAATAATAAAAAACTCTGTAAATGATATACCAAACATATATGTAATTTAATTTTATAATAAATGAACTTCTAACTTATATGTGTTATATGTCAAACAAACCATGTTTGTCTAAGGATATCAGATAAATTTACTAATTTGCTAATAAATTATAAATAATATAAGTGTATGCTTATCTAAATAGAGTTTAAAGTATTAATTTTATGAAAATACTGCCAACAGAGCATAAATTATCAAGGGATTATTTTCTTTTTACATTTGTTGCGATTATTATAGTGATTATAATATCGGGCTGGAGAACCTGGTCGAACTATCAAACTTTGCAAAAAGATAGAGAGTTTCGTTATGGTCAGGAAGGTGACAGGATAGTTGGCTCTTTAGAGGAGACTTTTGGCTATATAGAAAATTTTATGCACTTTTTTGGGGAAAAAATATCCAATAAAGGTGTTAATGATGCGCAAACCGCAGCTGATGTTCTGTTATCTTATAAAATTAACATTGATAGAAATGGTCAGGATATTTTTACATGGACATTTTTTGATTTTATAGATCCTGAAGGGTTTATGATTGCAAGTAGCGCCCACGGTGTGATTAAGAATCCAAAGCAAATACCAAAAGATAAACGCAGCTGGATGACCGATGCGCCCAAAAAGCCATGGAAGGTTCATTTATCAAAAGTAGATATAGGAATGCTCAGCGGAGAAAAAATTATTCCCGTTGGTTTTGGTGTTACAGATAAGCAGAATAATTTTCTGGGCATAATATCAATGGGTATTAATACAGGTAAACTGGCTCGCAAATTGGAAAAATCATTATCACAGCAAGGTACAAGCTTTATTATATTGGATAAAGATTTTGAGGTTCAGATAGCCTCTTTAAATAATAAAAAATACATAGATAAAAAAAGTCTGAAAGAGAAATTAAACTATATAAAATATGAAAGCAAAGATGCTGACTTATTAAGGGAGCCAATTAAAATTGGTAATATCAGATATAGTTTTTATCGCTTAAATTATAAATATCCATTTACTATTTTAATTGGTGATGAGCAGCATGTTCTTGATAAAGAATTTAGAGAAACTGTAGCATTAAGAGTTGAAAGCAGCATATATATGGGATTTATTTTCATAGTTTTGTTGCTTTATTTCTTTAAGCGTAAAATTATTACCCCGGTTACAGATCTTTTTAATGCTGCAATTAAGTTATCAAAAGGTGACACAGATGTTGTTATGCCTAAAACCAATATTTATGAGTATAATGCATTAGCAGAGCAGCTGGGAAAAGTTGCCATTTTCATAAAAGAATTAAATCAGATGCAAAAAGAACTCGAAAATGCATTAAATATTAAAAGTGCGTTTTTATCTAATATGAGTCATGAGCTAAGAACCCCTTTAAATGCAGTAATTGGTTTTTCTGAGGTAATGCAGCAAAAGTTATTTGGCGATCTAAATGATAAATATTCTGAATATGTTGATGATATACACGCTCAAGGTAAATATTTACTGGCCTTAATTGAGCAGGTTCTGGACGCTTCAAAATATGAAGCTGGAATGATGAAAGCATATATAAAGAAAGAAAATACGGCAAAAATTATAAACTCTGCTATAAAAAGCGTTACCAGTAATGCTGCTAAAAGAAATATTACTATAGAAAAACAGCTAGATAAAAGTTTTGCAGATATTTATTGTGATAAAATAAAAATTATACAGGCATGCGTTAATATTCTTTCAAATTCTATTAAATATTCAAAAGATGGTTCAAATGTTTATATAAGGGCATTTGCCAAAAATGATGAATTTGTTATAGAGGTGCAGGATTATGGAGCAGGAATAGCTCAGGATGATATCAAAAATATAATGACGCGTTTTGGTCAGGCAAAAAATGTTCATAAAGCAGAAGGTGGTGGAACAGGTCTGGGCGTGGCAATAACTGTAGATATATTAAAGCTACATGGCGGTAGAGTTGAGATTGACAGTAAAGAAGATGTGGGAACTACAGTTAAATTAATTTTTCCTCCCCATGATGGTCAGGAAAATTCCTTATAAGTCTTGGAAGCTTTTTTAGGACTAATATTTTATACTACCAAAAATTCTTCTTCAAAAACTCTTAGGGCCTTTTCTGCATGTTTTAATGTAGGTATTCCTCTACCCTGAAGCAGAATAGATCCATGTCTTTCTACGTCCAGAGAATCTGCTCCAAGTTTTGATGTTATTTCTTTAAGAAGCTTCTTGTTGAAAAGCGCATAGGTAAAAATATCACGACCAGAGTCATTTTTACTCATTATTAGCCTGATTACATAACCCTTTGCATCTAAGGCATTTTTAACTATGTCTATATCTGTTGTCATTATATTCCTATAAATATATAGCAACCGCCCGTTGAGATTGTATAATGCAGAAATATAAATATTTTGTTACAAAATTTGTTTTTTATAAATTTTATTATAATTTACCAATTATATGTAACTGTATAGCGGATTTTCTTTTCCTGGTCGGCCTGCAAATTAACAACATATTCAATGATATTGGCGTCTATTTCTTTATGAGAAATAGTTGCGTTAGAAATTTTCCAGTTTGGCCCTCTATATAAATTTTCAATTACATTGATGCTAACAGGAGATTCTTTATGCGATCTTAAGGTTATCTCTATTGTTTCTTCGGTTACGCGGTTTTGTTTGTCGGTTTTGAAAGATAGCTGCTTGCGTGAGCCTAATATATCAAATGCTTTGCCAAGTTTAATTTTTATATCCTCATCTTTCGGCGTATGGCCAATCACATCTTCACCAATAAATTCAAGTGAGTCATCATCAGAATCAATTTTGTTAATTCTTAATCTTCCTGCAGGAAGAGGCATGCCCAAATTATACCTGCTATCATTTTTAAATTCTAAATATACTTCGACATTGCTGCCCGAATCACTTCCATATGATTTATGATAATTGCTTACACCGTAAAAACGTGCAGTTGAAGCCTGATATATATATTTTTTTCTAACAGGGATATTGGTAACTTTATTAAATAATTCTACCTGTTTTGTTGAATTATCAGGAATTGTTGTGTTTTTTCCCAGAGTATAAAGATGAAATTCAAAAAAAGACTTTTCAGTAAAGCCAGCTTGAGCTGCCATTATTCCTTCGCTTTTGCGCATATAGTCCATTTGCTGCACCTGGTTTTGCTGCACCCTGTTTACTTCTCCTGCGATAAGTTTTAATTTAGCGTTATTATATGTTGTACCGGATTTATTTAATATGCTAACCCATGCCCCAAGATCAAGATAGCCACTATTTTCATCATTTCCATTGCTAAAAGTTCCGTTATAGTCCGCCCACCAGCTTACACCATCAGTCTGATAGCTAACTTCTATATCATGAATGCCGGTTTTGCCTGTCTGAACATCCCATATGAGAGTCGGTTTGGTAATAAGGCCGCCTGGTAATGAAGGAAATTTTAAATTAGCATAATTACTTAGAACAATAACATTGCCTGAATCGTTTTCTAAGGTTATGCCGCCATAGCTGCTTAATAATTTTCCCGATATTTTTTCTATATCACTGCCCTGAATTTGTTCAACCTCTATTTGGCTGCCAATATATTTTTGTAGTAACTTTTCCCTGTTTACTAAATCAAAATGATAATTTTGCTCTAAAACGGATGTTCCTCTTGGATCGGTTAAAGATTTAAAAGATACGGTTGTGGGGTCTATATATGCAGCAACATCAGAAAATTTAACCTCACTATCGCGCTTTGGTAAAGATATCTGGCGGATTTCTTTTACTATTGCATATCCTGGAATGTTATAATTGGCAGTTCTGCCGGGAGTTGGTCTATAAGATTGCGGGTTTATAGAACCTGGCGATGATTTGCTATATATGGTAATGCTGGTTTTGTCGGCAGCATTGGCAATTGATGCGATTGAAAATATTATTAACGGTAAAATATATGATCTTTTCATAAGATGTTCCTATAAATTTCTAAATATAGTATAGATTTTTCTCGACTTTTTTGTAAAGGACTATATAAATCCTTTACCGCTTATCGTAGGGGTATAGCTCAGTTGGTTAGAGCAGGACGCTCATAACGTCTTTGTCGGGGGTTCAAGTCCCTCTACCCCTACCATCTTTATCATCTATATGAAATTCTTTTCTTACGTCAAAAGTTAATAATAAATCGCCGCATTCCTATAAAATTTTTTTGTAACCAACCAGACACCTTATATACAGTAGAATTTTATTGTTGCCATAAACGTTCTGTAACCATAGATTGAATTAAGATTGGTCTGTGCGATTTTTAATTAAGTTTGGTTGCTGAGGTTTTAAGGGGGTGTCGTGAATATTAAATTGGGTGTTTTTTTATGTATTATGGCGTTTATGGCGCAGTCTGCACATGCCGGTAATGAAGAGATTGATGAGCTTTTTAGCCTTGATTTAGAAGAGCTAACCGTTTCAGTTGCCTCCAAGCGCGATGAAAAAATATCTGAGGCACCTGGTATAGTTAATGTTTTGACTAATGATGAAATAATAACTTCAGGTGCAAGGAGTGTATTTGAGTTGCTGGAGCGTATGCCAGGTGTATTTGGCAGTAAAAATGCATTTACCGGTGAACATGCTGTTGCACTTAGAGGAGATAAATCTGCAACTGGCAACTATCACACATTATTGCTCATAAATGGTCGTCCGGTGCGTGATCCTTTCACCGGTGGGAATGATATGAACATCTTAAGGAATTTTCCTCTGAGCGCTATTGAAAATATTGAGCTTATTCGCGGCCCGGGTTCTGTGCTTTACGGTACAAATGCTGTTAGTGCAGTTGTGAATATAATTACCAAGCAGGCCTCTTCAAAGGCTGAAGGGCAGGTTTCTGCAAGTTATGGGACTTATAATAGTCGAGGAACAGAATTAAGTTTTGGTTCAGCTGGTGAAGATTATAATATTTATTCGGCGGCTTTATTAGGAAAGACCGAAGGTTATAAAATTCATGGTTTAGACTTTTCTTCCGTCAATAGTTCTGATAACAGGCGCTCAACCGATACAAGTTATGTGGTGCGAGCCAACTATAAAGATCTTACCCTAAATGCTATGAGCAGCTATTTAAATCAGGATATGTTCTCATTGCCTTATGCATATCCATTTAAAAAAGGGTGGCAGCGGCAGAACTTTGTAGATCTTGGATATAGCCATAATATTTCCGATAATTGGAAGGCTACTTTCAATGGGTCATTTACAAATATAAAAGCGTTATATAGCGGCGTAGCCAATTATGATGTGGACAGCTCTGACGCTGAATTGCTTTTAGATGGAAAAATAACAGATAAAATCAGTCTGCTGGTGGGTGGTACCTATAAATTATTAAAAGGTGAGAATTTACTGCTTTCAACTAATTATAGTTCAAAAAGATTTGGTGGTTATACACAGCTTGATTATAGACCATTAGATTGGCTAAAACTTATTGCCGGGGTTCAGGTTAACAAAACTGAAGGGGGCAAAAGAGATTTTTCACCGCGTGCAGGTTCTATCTTAACATTTAATACAAACTGGAGTGCAAAATTGCTCTATAGTGAAGCATTTCGCTCTCCTTATCCGGCTGAGCAATTTATTAACATTCCGGGTGTCGCTGTAGGAGATGAGGGGCTGCGGCCTGAAACTGTCAAAACATACGATGCGCAATTATCCTATAAGGATCAAGCTTATAGCTGGGCTCTTACACTGTTTAAAAGCACTTACAGTAATAAGATAAGCATTATTAGTACTCGTTATGTTAATGGATCGGATATTGATTCAAAAGGCTTCACTTTTGAAGGTAAGGCAAAATTATATAAGGATTGGCATTTGCAAGGTTCATACACGTATCAGGCCAATGAGGACATTTCTGGTACTAAGGATGTTATTGCATCGCCAAACTGGGTTGCTAAGGCCGGATTCACTTATACTGGCATAGATGGCATTAAGTGGGACGTTTTTGACAGATATGTTGGTGAGGGGGCAACCTATACAGAAAATGCTGCGCGCAACCCAAAGCCTGAAAGCTATCATTTGCTTACAACTAGCATTATTATTGAGCCATATAAATTTGTTTCATCAATGCCAAAAAATATGGATATTTCCATATATGGTTTTAACTTGCTAAATGAGGATATAAGCACTTCCCAGCCGCAAAATGCAGCTATCGTTAATGCAATGGAATCACGCGCAGGCAGGTCTGTATATGGTACTGTTACTTTAAGGTTTTAGTTGCTGAAAAATAAAGTAATATAGTAAATGAAAGTTTGTTAATTCATATATAGTTTCTTTTGCTTGAGATTATTTCAATCATTTGGGTCTTTTTGTATAAAAATTAGTGATGCTGCAAGAGTTTTATGATACAATGGATTGGCCGTTATTTTAACCTATTCTTATAAGGATATAGGGGTTATGAGGCCTTTTAAGTACTTAAGAAATCTATTCAAACGCTTAAATGTAAGTTCTCAGCAAGGAGGTTTTAGCCTTATTGAGTTATCGGTCGTTATAAGCGTTGCTGCAACTATTGCGGTTGGCTATTTGGCATGGACGCGGCCTAATACCACTAGTGATGCGGTTAATTCGATTGAAACACAAAGAAAAATTTCTGAAATTGCCTCTGCAATTGAAGCCTTTAGAGTGCAAAGAAACAGACTTCCTTGTCCTGCTAACAAGCTCTTGCGTGAAGATAATACAATGGCTTCGAGTACAAATTTTTATGATAATGACTATGGTACCGAAGATTTAGATACCAGTAGCTCAACAATAAACTCTCTTACAACTTATGGCGTTGACTGTCCAAATTCTCTAGGTTCAGTGCCGGCAAAGTCTTTAGGTCTTGATGCAAGCTATATGTATGATGGGTGGGGAAGGCGATTTACATATCATGTGAGCGATACTTTGTGTGGAACAGATTTAAACGTAACAGGAAATTACACTCAGGCAATGAGCGAGCTTGAAGGATGTACTGAGCTTGATTATGCAAATAATGCAGGAAATATAACAGTTAATAACCCATCTGGTACAATTACTAAAGGTGCGGCATATGTAGTTGTCAGCCACGGTTCAAACGGCAAGGGTGCATATCTTGCAAGCGGTGCTCAGCTTGCTAATGATGGTGGAGCTAATGAGCAGGAAAATGGCGATGCAGACACTACATACTATAAGGCTGATTACAGCTCTGCATATGATGATATTATTTATTTTAGAACTAAGCAACAAATTGAATCAGTAACATCTACAAAAGGCTCTTATTTATTAACAGCAGCAGAATGTAATGCTAACTCTCAAATGTTGCGTAATTTCACAGCGGCAGAATTTGTAGATATGCGTGCGCAAATAACTTCGCAGCAATTAGGTAGTGGAGATTATATTGAAAATAAGGGTGATGCGGTTGCTCTTAGTCTTATGCTGGCAATGCAAAAAGTATGTGTAAAATATTATGGATTAGTAACGGGAGTTACTTCTGGCTGGAATGGTCCGCGCTGCCCCGGAGTTAGTGCTGATAATTCAAGTACTTATCATGCCCCTACAGGCTCATGTAGCTGTGCGGCAAATAACTGGGATGGATCATGTGCGGTTGACTGGTCGTCAGTTGGTCTTCCTACATATGGCTTAAGACTTTGGCTTGATGGTAATGATACAAGCACATTATACACAGATCCGACATGTGCTGCGGATAAATTAGTAACGGCTGATGGCAATTCAGTTGCCTGCTGGAAGGATAAAAGCGGTCGTAATAACCATGCTATTCAAAATGATAGTGACCGCATGCCATTATATAAAACCAATATTATAAATACAGATAGGGAAGTTGTGCGCTTTGATGGCAGTAATGATTTTATGGATATTGACCTGACTTTTATCGTTGATAATAATTATACCATAATCTTTGTAGAAAAAAGAAATACTACAGGCACTATGATGGTTATGGGCACCATTAATAATGGAAGTGATAATAATGCTCTTCATATAGGTTATCGTACTGATACTGGTTTTACGTTAGCGCAGTGGAACAATGATATTGATGCTGCCATATCAAATACTACAAATCAGGCTAGAATTATTACAGCCTTATTTGATATGAGTTCAGGTCATTCAATAAGGTCAGTCAGAGCGGGGGTTGTTGCAAGCAATAGTAATGCGGATAAAAATCCTATGCTGTTTGGGAGCAATGGAAGCATTGGAAGAGGATTTAGTCGTTCTGGCACTGATTATTATAATGGTGATCTTGCAGAGCTGATAATTTACGATAGGGCATTATCATCTGTTGAAAGAACTAATATAGAAGATTATTTGTCAAAGAAATGGGGAGTTACTCTCCCATAAGGTAAAAAAATGAACTGGTTAAAGCGACTAAAAAATTTGATTAAGGCAAACGGTGGATATTCACTTGCTGAGCTATCAATTTCTACCAGCATTATAGCAATGTTGGCAGTTGGAGGACTTTCCGTATTACAAAAACGCAATGAGGCCGTTGCAGTTCGCCAAACAGAAAATAATCTGGAGGTGATACAAAGAGCTCTGGAAGCTTTTATTCGCACCAAAAATTATATTCCTTGCCCTGCTGTGCCTTCTTATCTTGAAACTAATACCAATTTTGGGGTGGCAACTGCCTATGATGGAACTACAGATCATAAATGTGATGCCGGAACAATAAGTAATGAAACCGGTATGGTTCCTGTGCGTACATTAGGCCTGTCCGATGAATATGCCTATGATGGCTGGGAGCGTAAATTTACATATCGCGTAGCAGATTGGATGGGAAATAGCACCGACTTTAACGATACAAATAATAATGGCGATATAAGAATATCAGATATTGCAGGTACTAATTTAACAGAAATTGACGCTACAATTCCTGATAATCAAGGGGCAGTTTATGTTATTATTAGCCATGGAAATAATGGTTATAATGTTGCGTGGAGAAGAAATGACACTACAACTCCTCCGGGGGCTGCGTCTGCGGTAGGTTTTGAGAAGCAAAATCTTGACCATACTGTTAAAACCTATGTAAAAAATAAAAAGACTAATAATTTTGACGATATTGTTGTTTATGCAACTAAAACCAAAATCATTATTCCTAAAAATAATGTAGCTGATTATAAATTTGATGCTGTGACATGCCGCAATGCACGCAGCGTTTACGATGCTAAACGTAGTTCACTTGATTCATATGCTGCAACCGATGATGGTGATAGCTCTCAGGCTGATGCGATATATAGCGCTGCTACAAATCTATTGAAATATTGCGATAGCCAGCCGGTACAATCTAATAATCCATCTAGTATTTCTGGTTTGCAGGTGTGGCTGGATTCAGCGGATATTAATACTTTATATACCAATGATGATTGTACAACTATCTCAATTCCGGCAAATACTAATGCTGTTGGTTGCTGGAAAGATAAAAGTGGCAATGCTAGAAACGCCACTCAATCAAGCGCAAGTTTTCAGCCTCTATATGGAACAAATGTTATTAATGGCCTGCCAGTATTAGGTTTTGACGGATCGAATGATCATATGGATGTTGATTTATCATTTCTTGCAGGTTCTGCATATACTATATTTGCTGTAGAGGACCGAACTGCTGATAAGCACGAAGCATATTTTATAGGAAATGATGGCGGCGGCGGTTCAAATTTAAGTCTTCACATAGGATATAGAAATTTTGGTACTCCCTGGTTGTCGCTTGGTCAGTGGGGTAATGATCTTGATATAGATAATATACCATCTTACACGGCATCTCCAACTCCTAACATCGTAACTGCAAAGTTAGATACAAGTGTTGGGCATTATATAAGAACACACAAAGATGGAGTTGTGTATGAAGCATCAAATACTAATACAACAGCTTTAATTTCAGCAAATAATGGTAATGTGGCTAACGGCTTTGACACTAAATATTATCAGGGAAATATTGGTGAAATTATAATTTATAATAAAGCTTTAAGCCAAAAATACATGCGCAATGTTGAAAGATATTTATCAGAAAAATGGGGTATAAAATTAGGTGACGATAATGAGCAGTCATGTCCGTCGGGAATGAAGTTCCGCCGTACAGATCTTGATCCGGTTGGAGCATGTCATTGCCCTGATGGCTATGAAATTGTAGATCATAGTGCTACAAGTGTAAGCAACGCATGTTATTTTGGTGCAAGATCGGTTGGAAATTGCGTAAAAACCAGAGAAGCGCCAGACTATACTGACCCGCCATCACGTACAAATATGCAGCTATGGGTAGATGCAAATGATTGTCAGACAGTAATTCTTAATGGTTCAAAAGTTAGTAAGTGGAAAGATAAATCTGGAAATGGCAGAGATGCATCTCATGCCACCGAAGATAACCAGCCTACATATGCGACAAATGTTGTGGGCGGGCTTCCTGCTTTAGGTTTTGATGGATCAAATGATCACCTTGATGTGGATTTGACGTTTCTTGCTGGCAGCAGCGCATATACAATTTTTGTTGTAGAAGATAGAACTGCCGATAAACATGAAGCATATTTTCTGGGAAATGATGGTGGTGGCAGTGCAAATGTAAGTCTTCATATAGGTTACAGGAACTTTGGCACTCCATGGCTATCGCTTGCGCAATGGGGTAATGATATTGATATTACTACAATTCCTTCTTATGCAACATCTCCAACTCCTAATATCGTAACGGCAAAGTTTGGTACAGGTTATGGGCACTATATAAGGACTTATAAGGACGGCGTTCTTTATGATGCATATGGTGGAAATACTACAGGTTTAACCACTGCAAATAACGGTAATATTGGAAATGGTTTTGACACTAAATATTATCAGGGAAATATTGGTGAAATAATAGTTTATAATGCTACGCTTGATTTATATCAAATGAGAGATGTAGAGGAGTATCTATCAAATAAATGGAAAATTGCTCTTCCGGATCCTGATGCAAATGAATTTTCTGGCTTAGTATTCTGGCTTGATGCAAGTAATCCAAATACTATAGCTACTGATGATGCCAATGTGGCCGATGCTGATGCTGACGTAACACAATGGAATGATGTTGCAGCTGCAAAAAATCTTTATCAGGCAACTGATGCAAATCAGCCTGATAGAAGAAATACATTAAATGGCAGAGTTGTTATAACCTTTGATGGCACTGCTGAAACGATGGCTTCTTCTTCGGAATTAACACTTTCAGGAGATTTTAGCTTTTTTATGGTCTCAAAAAGTTTAACAGATTCTGATGGAAGGGTTTTTTACCATCATGACGGAAGTGGTGATGGTTGGTATTGGAATGCAAGTAGTACCGGATCTACAGCAAATTCAGGTAACCCATATGTATTCTCAAGTACGACAACATGGTTTAACCGACCATCTTCTTCATTTAACACGCAAGCATATTTAGCAACTTTTGAAAGAAGTGGTTCAAATGGTTTGTCATATGTAAATGAAAAGCAGATTGGCGCTACACAAACAATTACAACTGCAGATATGGTATCTGAAATATTCCTTGGAGCCGATCATACAGGAGCAAATTTTGCCAATGTGGATATTGCAGAAATAGCAATTTATAATCGTGTGATGTCAGCAAATGAAAGGCGTAAGCTTAGCCGTGCTTTAGCCTATAAATGGGGACTTGGGCCGGCAGGAATCGTTGATAGCCTTGCGGCCTGGTATGATGTTAGTGATGCAAGCACAATTCTTGAAACTAATTGTTCTGGAGCAACCGTTGCAAATGGCGGTACGGTTGAATGTATAAAAGATAAGTCAATTAATGCAAATGACTTAACGCCTACAGGAACAGGGCCAACATATGATTCAGGAGATAATCATCTGACATTTTCTTCGAGTTTGATGAAGGATACTTCAACATCTGGTTTGACTACAGGAGCAAATGCAAAAACTTTCTTTTTAGTTGCAAAGCCAACAAGTGGCTCCGGGACTCCTATGGCTATGGTGGTAGGAAATAATTCTGTTGCCAATGGCAGGGCTCAGCTCTATGTTAGCGATATTTCAGGCGAATTGTTGGGAAATATTTTCAAATTTGATATTGAAGGCACTGCTGCATATACTCAAGGCGGTTATGTTCTTAATTCATGGCATATAGTAACAGGAATATATAAGGGAGTTTCAGGAAGCCATGTGCATGAAATATATTTAGATGGCAGAAAAGGGGTTGACGGAGTAAATACTTCAGCAAATATATCAGATACCGTTATATCTCTTGGTTCAAGCTCTTCAGATACGCAGGATTTTAGCGGTGATATACATGAGGTAATAATTTATGATCGTGCTTTGGATGCAGGAGAGCGCAGAAAAATAGAGAAATATCTGGCTAAGAAGTGGAGTATTGAGCTTAATACTGTTGAATAGGGTTTTTATCGCTACCTGCAACCTATTGGACAATATAAAAGTTTCACGTCACAAGCATTGGGTAGCGATAATATATAATAAAGAAAAAAAGTTACTCTTTAGGGCCAATCATATCTTCAGGACGCACCCATTGTGAGAAATTCTCTTCAGTTAAAAGACCAAGCTCTAAAGCCGCATCTATCAACCTTGTTCCATCTTTATGAGCTTTTTTAGCAATTTTTGTACTATTATCATAGCCAATATGCGGATTAAGAGCAGTAACCAGCATAAGTGATTCATCGCGTAGTGATTCAATGCGCTCTTTATTTGCTGTAATTCCAGAAACACAATTATCGGTAAAGCTTTGGCAGCCATCGCTTATAAGGCGGATAGACTGCAAAAGATTGTGAATCATCATTGGCTTAAATACATTAAGTTCAAAATGACCATTTGATCCACCTACTGTTATAGCAACATTATTACCCATAACTTGTGCGCAAAGCATAGTCATCGCTTCACATTGAGTAGGATTAACTTTACCGGGCATAATAGAGGAGCCAGGCTCATTCTCAGGCAGGCTTATTTCGCCAAGCCCACAGCGCGGGCCAGATCCAAGAAGCCTTATATCGTTGGCAATTTTCATAAGACTTGCAGCTAAAACATTTAACGCGCCGCTGGCTTCAACTATGGCATCATGAGCAGCAAGAGCTTCAAATTTATTTGGTGCTGTTATAAACGGAAGACCAGTTATTTTTGTAACCTCAGAGGCAAATTTTACATCAAAACCCTTTTTAGAATTAAGACCTGTTCCAACGGCTGTTCCTCCTTGAGCAAGCATGTAAAGTCTTGGTAATGTTGCTTTAACACGCTCTATGCCATATTCAATTTGAGTAGCGTATCCTGAAAATTCCTGACCCAAAGTAAGAGGTGTTGCATCTTGTAAATGTGTGCGGCCAATTTTTATTATATCTTTATATTCTTCTGACTTACTTTTTAGTGCAGCTCCTAATTTTTCAAGAGATGGAATAAGAGAGTGATTTATTTGCTCAGCTGCTGCAATATGCATAGCTGTTGGGAATGTATCATTTGATGACTGTCCCATATTAACGTGATCATTAGGGTGAACGGGGTCTTTGCTACCCATTTTTCCGCCAAGTATTTCAATCGCGCGATTGGCAATTACTTCATTACTATTCATATTTGTCTGAGTTCCAGACCCGGTTTGCCAAACAACTAATGGAAAATTATCTAGCAATTTTAGTGAAATAACTTCATCAGCAGCCTGAACTAAAGCATCTCCAATCTTTTTATCAAGAATGCCATATTCCATATTAACAATTGCGGCAGATTTTTTTAAAATACCCAATGCGCGAACAAGAGGCGGAGCCATTTTCTCACCGCTAATTTTAAAATTTCCCAAAGAGCGTTGAGTTTGCGCGCCCCAATATTTATCAGATGGGACTTCTAACTCTCCAAAACTATCAGTTTCAATGCGCACTTGACTCATAATGTTACTCCTTTGGTACTTGCAAAAATGCCATAATACTTATTTGCACTATATGGTCAAGAAATACGCATATATTCCCCTTGATTTTCCTTTATGCTGCTGTTGGAAGTTTTGTATAATGCTAAATGCGCTTATAAATACCAGGAATGCTATCAAAAGACTCAAAAGGAACTTTGATATCTACAAAATTTTCGGCAGCGCCCAAAAATAATAAGCTACCCTTTGGCATTCTATCGGCGAGGTTCTTAAGTACTTTTTCTTTCGTTATATTATCAAAATATATCAAGACGTTGCGGCAAAATACTATATCAAAATTTCCCAATGAAACAGGGTTATCCATAAGATTAAATGGTTCAAATGTAATAGGTTCTTTTAATATATCTTTTATCAGCCATCTTTCTTTTTTCTGGGTAAAATATTTAATCAATAGAGAAATTGGCATGCCGCGCTGAACTTCAAACTGAGTATATATTCCCTCTTTGGCTTTTTTTAGTACTTTTGTATCGAGATCTGTAGCGGTGATTTTATATTTTATATCTTTTAATTGCGGTAGTTCTTCAAGCGTCATTGCTATTGAATAAGGCTCCTGACCTGTAGAGCAGGCCGCGCTCCATATGTTTATATCCTTCTTGCCAGGGTTATTTTTTAGTAAATAAGGTATTGCATGATCTCTTAAATTATCAAATGGTTTTATATCTCTGAAGAAGAAAGACTCATTTGTTGTCATTGCCTCTATTATATCATTTAGCAGCTGGTCATTCATTTGTGAGTTCATTAGATTTACAAGAGCATCTAATGTTGGCAATTCATATTTTTTTGCTATAGGCATCAGGCGGCTTTCTATGAGATATTCCTTATTATCACCAAGGGCTATGCCTGATTTATTTTTTACGATGTTAACTATTGCAGTATAAACCTTTGGACTAAGAGCCATCCTTGATGCCTCCTTTTGCAAAAATTTCTACTATCTTTGATGCGATTTGGTTTATTGGAAGCATTTTATGGTAAATGCCAGCTTTAGCAATTGCGCCTGGCATACCCCAGACAACGCTTGTAGCCTCATCCTGAATTATTACCCTTCCGCCATTTTCAACAACTTTTTTAGATCCAAGAAGCCCATCTTGCCCCATTCCGGTTAGTATTACAGTTAAAATATTACTGCCATATATATCAACAAGGCTGCGAAGCATTGGATCAACTGATGGGCGGCAGAAGTTTTCCGGATCTGTCTGAGTGAGATTAATTATAAGATCATCTTTTTTCCCCTTTATGAGCATATGATAATCGCCGGGTGCGATATAGATATTGCCGTTTTTTACATGTTCGCCGTCTTTTGCCTCTATGCAGGTTCTGCCAGAAGAGTTTTCAATACTGCTTGCTAAAAATGTAGTAAATTTAGGTGGCATATGCTGAGTTAGAAAAATAGGAACATTATTGAAACTATGCGGTAACCCTCTAAATAAAGTTGCCAGTGCCTGAGGGCCACCTGTAGAACTACCAATTGCTAATACTTCTGGTTTAAAATTATCTTCTATATCATTTTGTTCGACTTTACTTTGATAAGAAATATCAATTGGTTTCTTTCGTGCAATTGCATATATTTTTTGTAAAAGTTCCTTCTTAAATTCATCTAAAACTGTATTTGAAGATGGCTTTTGCAGATAGTCCGATGCTCCTTTTTCTAATGCTGTAATGCTAATACGCGCGTTATGAGATGTTAGAGTAGAAACCATTATTATTTTAGTATCAGGAGATTTATTCAAAAGAACTGGTAAAGCAGTAAGACCATCCATAACCGGCATTTCTACATCAAGCAGTAATATATCTGGTCTTGCATTTGTTATTTTATCAATAGCATCCCGGCCATTTTCAGCAGTTTCTATTAGATTTAGATCGCTGGTTTCATTAATTATCTTGCCGAGTAAATTCCTTACAACCGAAGAATCTTCAACTATCATTACTCTGTATTTTGCTTCATCGTTATTCACAAAAGACCCTTGAAATTGGATATTTTATTTATTAAATGATTCCCATTTGACGTAATTTATTTTCTATAATATCAGCGTCAAATGGTTTCATTATATATTCATCAGCACCGGCTGCCATTGCTTCCATGATTTTTGCCATGTCGTTTTCTGTAGTGCAAAATATGACCTTTACCCCGTTTTTTTGTTTATCCTCAAAAAATGCTTTTAAGAATGCAAGGCCATCCATGACCGGCATGTTCCAATCCAGTAAAATAACAGAAGGCATTATTTTGTTGCATGATTCCAGTGCCTCTTTTCCATCAGCTGCTTCATTTACAGTAAACCCTAAATTTTCCATAATGGGCCTGCATATTTTTCGCACAACGCTAGAATCATCTACTACTAAGCAGGTTTTATTTTCCATCATTCATCACTTTCTACTTTTAGTAATTTAGTTGGATCTAATATTATCATCAGTTCGTCTTTTACTGAATAAACTCCATTGCAGATTTCTTTCCACTTATCGGATAAATTTTCCGGATTTTTGGATATCGCTGAAGAAGGTATGTTAAATACTTCAGAAACAGAATCTACAACGAGGCTGTATAACTCATTATTACAAATAATCACTATTGATCTGTAATCTTTTCGCTCTTCTAATTTTGGAATCCCCAAAACCACTCTTAGATCTATAGCAGTTACTATTCTTCCACGTAAATTTAATGACCCAATTATTTCCTCTCCAGACAGTGGTATAGGGGTTATTTCCTGAGGCATTAAAATATCTTCTATTTTTTCTACCTTCATGCCAAATAGCTGGCTATCTATACGCATTGAAACATATCTGTGCGCATTTTTACTTTCTATATCATAGTTTATATCTGAAGCTTCCTGTGTTGTCATTTATGCAACCTCTTTATTTTCAACTAAATCTTTGATCGCCTGAGTCAGATCTGCATGATTTGTTTTTGAAACGAACTTCTCAAATCCATGAAAATCACCTTCATTAAATATTCCATCATCACTACAGTGAGATGATAGGGCTACAAAAGGTATGTGTTTCAAGCTCTCATCATCTTTACAGGCGTCAACAAATTCCTGTCCGCTCATTTTTGGCATATTCATATCAGTAACTATAATCAGAAAATTCTTATCTTCTTTTAAGATATTTAGAGCATCAATAGCATCTTTTGCAGTTACAACTCTAAAGCCTCCGGCTTCTAGCTCAGGCGGTATGAATTTGCGGAAGAATGGGCTATCATCAACCAGCAAAACTCTGTTATTTGCTGTAGAATTTGATCTTGCTTTTGATGATGCTGATTCTTCTTCTATATCATTAAATGTTTTATTAAAATAATAGCTGGCGTCAATAACATCACAGGTGCGATTATTAATGACTATAGAGCCGATAAATCCATCATTTGAGGATTTTAATTTACTAATCATCTTGGCTTTTACGATATCTTGTATCTCGCCTACCATTAACCCCATCATTTTGGAGTTATCTGTAAATACTAAAAGCTCTTGTATGCCATTTTCTGGAATTTCATAATTAGGATCAATTTTACATAAGCGCATAAGATCATTGCGATATTGTATAACCGCAGAGCCGTTTGAATATTCTATTTCTTTTACATCTATTTCTTCAAGTCTTGATATTAATTCAAGAGGAATAACTTTAGGAGTTTCATCTCCGGCCTTAAACAGAACAAAGCTTGCCATCTCATCATTGTCTTTATCATCAACAACATTTTGTAGACTTTGCTTATTAGAAACATGATCTGAAGTTGTTTTGACAAGAGAGTTTGGATCTAAGATTAGAATTACATTTCCATTTCCAAGGATTGTACATCCTGAATATACATCCAGATCTTTTAAGATTTTACTGACAGGTTTTACAACAATCTCTTCTGTATCATAGACATTATCAACTATAACACCAAAATTATGTCCACCAACCTCACATACGGCAACGAATTTATTATTACATTCTTCTTGTGTAAATTGTTTTAAGCCAAGCCTTTCTGCAAGAGATACAAGCGAAATAAGTTGGTCGCGAATACGCAATACCGGTTTGCTATTAATAAACTCTATACGATAATTACTTTTTT
>JAOIVE010000039.1 GCA_028223895.1 Rickettsiales bacterium | reverse complement strand
TTTTACAAACTTCTATAGGCAAAAAGCTAGCTGAACCGATAGCAAAAGTTCAGTCTATGCTTAATAAGTCTAAACCAGCTACAACAGAAGGAGGAGATAATCAGCCTGCTGCAGTTGTGGAAGTTGTAAAACCTCCGCTAAAAGAACAAATTACTACCAAATGGACTGAATTACTTAATTGGTATGGAGAGCAAAAACATGCTTTGATTGGTGTTGATATAACACCTCACTATATTCGTCTATGCCAGATGGAAACGAAGAAATATGACGGAAAATGGAGAATAAAACATATAACATCTTCATGCATCAAGGGTTTATTTACGCGCGAGGATATCGCTAACCACAAAGAAAATTATGTAGAACATTTAAAATTCCTATTGGAAGATAGTGGGATAAAAACAAAAAATGCAGCTCTGGCATTGCCAGTTACAGGATCAATTGTAAAAACTGTAACTGTACCAAATATGTCAGAAGGAGATCTTAATAGAGCCATTGCAACTGGAACTTTCTGGCAAAATGCGCTGCAAATGCAGATAGATATAAATCAATATTCTACATATCATGAAATTATAGGTCGCAATGAAATTCAGGGTACTATGGATATATTATTCACAGCTACCAAAAAATCTGACGTTGATTTATATGCACAAATAACAAAATCTGCTGGATTAAATCCTATAATCTTAGATTTAAGATGCTTTGCATTAAAAAATGTTTTTGCAAGTCAGGTAAACAGCATGGAAACTGCCAATGAAGCAGTTGTTTTCCTTGAACTTGGCCCTGATGAAAATCATATATTAGTTTTGGGTAAGCAAAGGATTTTCACATATGATATATTTGTATCAGATGAGGAAAAAACAGCAATTGTAGAAAGCTTCCGCAACTCAGATATTTTAGAGCAGTTTTTACAGCGCTATGCTATGCAAATCCAGGAAACTCTGAATAACTATTCTTCAGAGCATGGTGATACAACAGTTAAAAATATATATGTAATTTCATATTTACCTTTAATAACAACATTTATTGATAAACTTGGAAATTATCTGCCAAATTATCATTTTGAAGAATGTAATTTATTCTCAGGTGTTGATATCCCGGATAAATTTGCCGGAATTGTATATGCAAAAGAAAATCTTTCTGCATGGGCTGTTCCTGTTGGAATGGGAATAAGAAAACTCAAAATTTTTGAATGTCAGAAAGATGCCGCAAATGAAAGTAATATCAACTTACTTCCAGGTAGCACAAAATTTATAAAAGAACAAAAAGCAGCCATAATATCGCAAGTAAGTTCTGCTTTGGCGGCATCAGTTGCCGTAATTTTGATAGTAGCTTCGCTTTCAATTGTTTCTGCCCAGCATTTATCTGTCTCATTTGAGTTGAGCAAAGTGGATCACGTAGAAAGCATATATAAAAAGAAGAAAAAGAAACTTACAGAGCTGCGATCTGTTTTAAATAAACTAAGTAATTTAGATAAAATTCACAACAATATTCCATCTAACCAGGGCAAATTACTCTCTGCTTACACAAGAGTAAATAAATCTATCCCTGATGGTGTATGGCTGGAAAAAATTGACTTTGAAAAACCAGATAAAATTGAAATATCCGGCAATGCTATTGGAGATCACCATATTCTGGAATTTATAGATAATCTTGATAATGGAGATGAATTTAAGAAGATCGCTCTTAAAAGCATGAAGGCAATGAAAAAAGAAAGTGAATATACCAAACAATCAATTCACATAAAAACTTTCACATTAAAGGGAAATATTAATTCGCAAGAAAAATTACCAAAAAAGAAAAAAATAAAAGTTGAAAAAGTAGCGATGGGAGATGACTCATGGCAATAGATTTAAATGCAGATTTAGGCACTATTATAAAAGGATTGATGAACAAAGCCGTAGCTTCTCAAGGAGGTGGAGAAGTTGGCATCAATAAATCCTTGCTAAAAGGCCCATATAAAGAAGCAATTATAATAGGTTCAGTAATTGTGGTTGTTATGACTATATACATATTTGCTGTATTCATACCTATACAAACTTCAAATGATAACAAACGCAAAGAACTTGCAGATACAATAGAAATGCAAGGCGAACTGGATCTTATGGATTCTCAGATAAAAATGCTTAATAAAAAATATAATAGCTCAAAAAAACATTATGAGAAAACTCTGTCACATTTTAGCGAAAGCAAAGATGTAGACAGCCTTTACGAAGCAATAAGCGAACTTGCAGTAACTCATAGTTTGGTAGTTTCTGATATTAAGGAAGTAGCAAAAAAAGCTGCACCTGTGAAAAAGCAAAAATCTACTAAAAATAAAAAGGGTAAAAAAGGCGAAAAAGCAAAAACACCCTCTCCTGCCGACGAGGTAGAGGAAATAAATGTAGATGTAACGTTCAATGGGCGCTACGGACAATATATGAAGTTTCGTAAAGATCTTGCAACCAATAAAGAGCTTCTAAGCATTGGAAGTGAAATTATTGAAGTTGGATCAAATAAAGAAGAAAGAGGCAAAATTTCTGTAAAATTAACTGTTACAGCATATGCCTTAAACAAGAAACCATATCAAAAAATATTGGAAAAAAATGAAAAACTATAAATTAAAAACAGCCATAATATTGGCAACATTAATAATCCCTGCAAGTGCAATGTCACAAGGCAAGGAGAAAGACCCGTTCATGCCATTTGTATGGGACACTCCCGTTGTTGACTCAAGCAAGTCAGGCGATGGAAAAGGATCAAAACTTACAAAAGAGCACCCTCTTTCATCATATAGATTAACTGGTCTGGCAGTTGGCCCGGAAGATGCTATCGCAATTATAACATCAAAAGAGGGCAAAGAATATTTTGTAACTGTTGGCGATTCAATAGGCAATGAAAACGGCATAGTTGAGAGTATCAGACTAGAAGGAGTAACTATAAAAGCGGGAAATGAAAAGATTGAAATGGTTGTAGATAATAAATTTGGGCTTCAAAATGAAAGTAATTAAATTAACTATATTAATAGCTCTTTTAACACTCAATGGCTGCATGACTCATACAGACAAGGAGAAAGCCATTGACCGGGCAGATATAATATCTCCAGAAGGTCTTCTTGATAAAGAAAAATTTATCAAAAAAACTAAAAAGAAGACTCAAGACGATATTAAATATGGCCCTAAGATTGATACTGAACAAAATAATAAAATACGCGAAGGCTATAACGTAAAAATCGATACTGATGAGCCTGTGGATTATGTAAGCTATTTTGATGATGGCACTGGCAAAATATTCCCTATGGATATAAATATAGAAAATATATCTGTAGATTCTTTTGCAAAAATGATGTCTCACATGACAGGTGTAAATTTTCTGGTATCAGACGAAGTTGGAGGCTATGTAACGGCTAAACTTAGCGATGTTCTATGGACAAGCGTTTTAGACTCTGTTTTAAGAATGAAAAGTCTTGCAAAACACGTAGATAAAAAAGCAAATATCATAAGTCTGCACAGCCAGGCAACGGTAGTTTCTCTTGAAAATTTTGAGCGTCAACGCCGCGAAGACTTACAAAAAGCAATACTTCTTGAGCAAGCTGCAGAACCATTATACACCGAGGTTTTTAAATTATTTTATACAACTCCAGATGACGTAAAAACCATGCTTGAAGGAGTTTACAACTCTGCTGCAGGCGCAGATAGTGGCGGAGGAACTTCAGTTAGAAGCACCGTTCCTCAAATCACAGTAGATGCGCGCACCAATCTTTTGATAATAAAAGCAAGACGTGATGATCTGGAAATAGCCAAAAAGATTATTGAGCAGGTAGATAGCCGCACAAAACAGGTATTTATAGAATCTTACATAGTAGAAGTTACAGATGACTTTGAAGAAAGCTTAGGTACAAGAATTGGTCTTGATGCAAGCGGAACATTAAACGTTCGTGACCACACAAGAGTAAATGCCAGATTAACTGGTGCAGGCGGTTCAGCATCTTCTGACGTTGTTGCAGGCGGTAATGCAGCATCACTTACTGACTTTGCTGTAGGAGGTGCTACAAGCGGTATATCATTCCTTACCGGATTTGGAAATGCTGCAGATTTAAAATTCGAACTTACAGCTATGGAAAAAGAAGGACTAACACGTATTCTTTCAAATCCTAAGATTTACACTCTTGATAATCAGGAAGCTACAATATTTCAAGGGAACGAGGTTCCATACGCAACAACTTCTGATAGCGGCACAAAAATTGAATTTCGTGAAGCTGGCCTGAAGCTTGTAGTTAAGCCAACAATAATTGGTGATGGCAACCTGATACTTAATGTAACTGTAAATAAAGACAGCGTTGATACATCAGTTTCCAATCCACCAATTACAAAAAGCGAAATTAAAACAACTTTGGTAAGCAAGGATGGTGCAATTGTGGTCATAGGCGGAATTTATACAGAAACAGTAACAGATAGTGTTGATAGAGTTCCTCTGCTTGGCGAAATGCCAGTAGCCGGAAAACTATTCAGACGTACAACAGATAGAGATAACAAAAAGGAGCTGATGATATTTATAGCACCGCAAACATTATAAATATCTAAGAATAATGAAGAGGTAAAAAAAACATAAACTATGTTAGTGCTATCTAAAGAAACAGATCAGTCATTAAGTGCCTTTCTCAAAGAGCAAGGAACACTCACGCCTGAGCAATATGATCAAGCAGTAGCACAAATTAGTTCTGGAAAAAGCATAATAGAATTTTCAGTTGAACAAAATTTTATCACCGAAGACAGCATTGCCGATACATTTGTTAAGGCCTACTCTATTGAGAAAATAGACCTGCAAATGCAGCTAACTATAGATCGCCCAATGAAAGAAGAGCTAACCGATCATTTTATAGTAAAAAATCGTATAGTTCCTTTAAAAATGGAAGGCGATATTCTTACAATAGTAATTGCAGATACAGAAGCATATAAAAATATTGAAACAGTACGCACTATTACTAAAAAAGAGTTAAAAATATGCGTAACTACATTATCCAGCCTTGAACAATATATGCGCAAAATCACTGCAAAAACCGGTGGACAGGCTGCCATACAAGACGATGGAAGCAATGATGTATTATCACCAAAAGATGCTTTCATGCAAGCTCTTGCAACAGAAGAGGAATCTGGAAATTCAGATAAGCCAAAAACATTTATAAGCACCGGATCTGACGTAATTGACTTTGTTAATAATGTAATTGAAAACGCCATCTCAATGACTGTAAGTGATATTCATATTGAATTATTCACCTCAACTGCAAGAGTTAGATATCGCTGCGACGGAGTTTTAAAGGCGATAGATGAATATGCCGATTTTCTGGTAAAAAACTACTCTGCCATTACTACTCGTATCAAAATTTTATCTTCTTTAGATATTTCTGAAAGACGCCTTCCTCAAGATGGTGGAATATCATTTGATATGGGAGATAGAATGGTTGATTTGCGTGTATCGATATTGCCAACATCACATGGCGAACGTATTGTTATGCGTATTATCGATCAATCTGCTGCTGATTTTTCGCTTGAACAATTAGGGTTGTCAGAAGATATTTACAAAGCTGTTTGCAAAGCTGCTGACTCTCCTCAAGGAATGATACTAGTAACAGGCCCAACCGGATCTGGTAAATCTACCAGCCTTTATGCAATGGTAAAAAGGCTTAATACACCTGACATTAATGTTATGACAGCAGAAGATCCTGTTGAATATGACTTAACAGGTATAGGACAGGTTAAAGTTAAGGATTCAATAGGGTTAACCTTCTCTGCTGCCTTACGCTCATTCCTGCGTCAGGACCCTGAGGTTATAATGGTTGGTGAGATTCGTGATAAGGATACAGGAGATATAGCAATTAAAGCATCTCTTACAGGTCACTTGGTACTAAGTACATTGCACACTAATGATGCTCCAAGTACAATTACCCGCCTGATTAATATGGGCGTACCAAATTATATGTTAACCTCATCATTAACACTGGTAATGGCACAAAGGCTTGCAAGAAAACTATGCGAACATTGCAAAGAACCAGACCCTGAAGCAACTGAAGCGGCACTTAGAGCAATTGGCTTTAGCGAAGAAGAGTCAAAAACTGTCAAAGCAATGGTCGGAAAAGGCTGCGATAAATGCGCTGGAATGGGCGCAAAAGGACGTAGGGCAATACATGAAGTTTTAGTAATAACAAGAGCCGTGAAGGATGTAGTTCTTAATAACGGAAATGATGTTGATATCAAAAAAGCAGCCGTAGAAAAAGACGGATTTATTGATATGCAAACTGTTGGGCGCAGATTAATTGCTGAAGGCATCATAGGCTTAACCGAGTATAAGCGCGTACTTGCTGTAGAAGATTTATAATAAAGCTAAAATAAAGCGATAAGGTATTTTATGGGTATGTTTAAATGGGAAGGAATGAATCAGGGGCAGGCCACTAACGGCCAGATTGATGCTGCTGACGAGGCGGAAGCCAGGATGACCCTTGAAAGCGCAGGTATAGTAATTACAAAGATTATATCTACTGAACCTGCTGGTGGCAGCGCAGGAGATTCAAATGCAACAGATCAGGCTGATATAGATGCCGAAGAACAGGCAAAATTTGAAAAACTTGAGAAATCATTTAAGCCCAAAAACATAAAAACCAAAGAGCTTATAATGTTTACAAAAAAGCTCGCAACAATGGTTAGATCGGGCTTGCCGATAATGAAAACTCTAAAAATGCTTGAAAGTCAGACTGAAAGCCCAAACTTTAAATTTATTATCACAAAAATATACAAGACAGTTGAAGGCGGCTCCACATTGTCAGGAGCATTCGAGGTATTTCCAAGTGTTTTTGATACAATTTATATAAACCTACTTAAAGCCGGAGAAACCAGTGGAAAGTTAACCTTATTTCTTAACAAGCTAGTTATACAACTTGATAAAGCACAAAAAATTAAGGCAAGAGTTAAAGGTGCACTAATGTATCCAATCATACTTTTGAGTGTTGCTGTTGCGGTTATTGGCCTAATGATGATAAAAGTAGTGCCTATATTTGCTAATATGTTTAGCAGTATGGGAAACTCCCTGCCCGCTCCAACTCAATTAATTGTTGATATAAGCGACTTTTTAAGAAATCCTGCCCAGGGAGGCATAATTTTTGGATGCATTTTTGCAGGCGTAATCGTTTCTAAGAAATTAATAAGCAGCAATTACGAATTTCGCAAGAAATTCCATCGCTTATTGCTTAAATCTCCACTAATTGGTGAAGTTATAAGAAAGTCAATATTATCGAAAGTTGCTATGATTCAGGGTAATCTATATGCTGCTGGTGTATCGGTTTTAGAGTCACTGGATATTACATATAAAACCACTACCAATGAAATATATCGCGAAGCCTTTCTTGTAGTAAGAGAAGGTGTGGCATCAGGTCAGACTTTATCTTCATTATATGAAAAATTTCCTGATTTATTCCCTCCTACATTTTGTCAAATGCTGGCTGTTGGTGAGGAAACTGGAAATATGGATGAAATGTTTGAAACAACTGCAATGTTTTATGAAGAAGAATTTGATATGGTAGTTGACCGCATGACTGAGATGTTAGAGCCAATAATGATCGTATTTATGGGGCTGACAGTTGGTTTCATAATTGTTGCAATGTATATGCCTATATTCCAGATGGGAGCAATGATGGGCTAATATTACTGCCCATTATCAATTACATATAGTTGAAATAATTCTTCCTCGGTCATTTTTCTTTTAGCAGGTCTTGCATTATTTGTTGATGGCTCAATATTAACTTCAGGATTTTTTGCAACCTCCACATTTACAGAAAAACATTTTTGCAAATATGGTTTTGAAAATTTACGATATATAATGGTTTTTACAAGCTCCTTACCTTCAGGAGTTACATAATTATATAACCATTCTATTTTTGCCTTTGCGCGTGGATCACCTATTCTATCTGCAATGATATAAAATGCATAAGCCAATTCTGCAGCTTCTGGATAATATTCATTTGAAAACTGTACGCTTTGTAAAATATATGAATAGTTTTTTGCAATTGCAGTACCATAAGAAAGTGCGTCGCCAAGGCTAAATGCACTAGGCATACCATTAACCAGGCATTTATCGCGCTCAGCAGTATAATAATATTCTGCCACATTACTATCATAAACATCGCGGGCAAATACATTATTTATATACAAAAAACATAACAAAAATGCTAATATTTTCACCTTATACATATTAAACGCCATCAATCATACCTTGTTAAAATAGTGTTTAAGGAACACTATATACACGTTTCATAACTATTTGAACAGTACCTCCAAAGGTTTCCAACTGCAAATGCACAACTTTACGATTATCAACCAACGTTTCAATCTCTATTGATCTAATATCATCATCGCCGGCTTCTCCAACCTCACCTTCTAACCTGCTGCACCATTCATAGCTGCGCACCAGATATTTATCGGTTGCACCAGCTGGATCAACGCAATCTGTCAGATCGATTCCATCATAATTATCTATATTATCAACATCACCATCTATGATATCCATAATCTGATTTGCCTGCATTTGCAGCTTTTGTTTGGCAACAGATTCTCGCATAGATTTTTCTGACATTGCTACCAGACCATATACTCCCACAAATGCAATACCAACAATGGCAGTTGCAACCAAAGCCTCAATAAGAGACATTCCATCTTCGCCCTGCCAATATTTACGCTTATTATTCATAATATTAATTATCCACTATATCAATGAAACCTGTGGCCAGAAATATTGTCATCGTAACACTTCCTAAGTCAGTATTTCCATCTTTTTGTAAAATATTAAAAACGGCGCTGGTTGCTGTGCCATCGCGATTAAAACAAACATCGTCATCAACGCCTGTTCCTGTCATTTCAAAAGAACTGTGCATTTCTATCGTTTCATTATAATTTTGAGTCCAGGAACCTGTTCCATCGCAAGCAGTATCGCCTCCATCAGTATAATAATAACCTTCAATTGTATAATCATCGTCACTTTGAGTAATGACTATTCTTGTAGTTGTAGAGCGTATTTTTGATTCAGCGCGCATAAAAACCAGAGCGCGGCTTAAATCATCTCTTGCATTATCAAAAGATCTCTTTGCCTGCCATGAATCCATATTAGGAATGGCTAAAGACGAAATAAGTCCTACTATAGCCAATGTGATGACTAGTTCTAATATAGAAAAACCTTTTGACATAAAACCTCTCTACCAGGCTCCCTATTATATTTTTAAACCCCTTCAGGATTTCCACCTACAGGAGGAGGAGGAACAACAGAGCTCCCATCAGGATTTAATGGCGCAACACCCTCAGTATTTACCGGCGCAGTAACCTCAGGAGCAGGCGCAGGATTAATAGCTGGCGTCGGCGCAGCATTTACAAAACCTGCCGGCGGCATTGCTCCAGGAACACCATTAGGATATTCCTCTTCGGGAAACACATCACGAACCTCATCTATACTTATAAGCCCCTGACTTAATAAACCTTTTATAGAATCTTCCATTGTACACATACCCATACCTTTACCTGTTTGCATGGAATGAGTAATCTGGAATATTTTACCTTCACGAATAAGGTTAGCTATTGCAACACTACAAAGCATAACCTCAAAAGCTGCGCATCTTCCTCCGCCATTTTTTTTGATAAGTCTTTGCGTTACAACAAGTCTTAAAGACTGCGATAGCTGGGAACGAGCCTGCGCCTGCTGCTCAGGAGGAAATACGTCTAATATACGGTTAATTGTATTTGGAGCACCATTTGTATGCAAAGTTCCAAATACAAGGTGACCAGTTTCTGCGGCGGTCAATGCCAGAGATACTGTTTCAAGGTCGCGCAACTCACCTACAAGTATTACATCAGGGTCTTCACGCAAAGATGCCTTCAAAGCCCCGGTAAAACTAGCAGCATCTCTACCAACTTCACGCTGAGATATAATTGACTTTTCACCTTTATGTATAAACTCCACAGGATCTTCAATCGTAATTATATTTTCTGCTCTTTCACGGTTAATTCTATTTATCATTGAAGCCAAAGTTGTAGACTTACCAGAACCTGTTGGCCCTGTAACTAAAACCAATCCATTTTTATGATTAGTTGCGTCCATAACCGGCTGCGGCAATCCAAGCTGCTCAATTTGAGGCACTTCAGTTTCAATTTTACGCAAAACCATGGCCTGCCCGTCTAAAGTATTATAAGCATTAACACGAAAACGATATCGAGAATTTTCTACAGCCAGATCGACATCTTTTTGCTTTGCATAAACAGCTTTAAGGTCATCATCAAGATGTTCATCTAAAAATTTTGTTATATCATCATTTGTGATTATATCATCCTCTATCTGCCTTA